>DATBXG010000751.1:0-3204 GCA_036514415.1 Paraburkholderia sp. | reverse complement strand
TGTGCGCGTGATAGCGCGAGAGCGCGAAGCCCGCGCCCGCCACGAGAGCCAGCGCGAACAGCCAGTCCACCACCGTCAGGCGGCGCAGCAAGGGGCGTTCGTCGAACAGGGCGTCGGCGAGGGGATCGCGGGCACTCGCGGCGCCGTGCGCCGCAGCGGCATTGGCCACCTGCGCACGTTCGGCGCGGCGGGCCTTCGCGGAGGAGGAAACCTGAGACAAGTCCATGGGCTTACCGGTGTTGATCGTAAGTGGCTGCAATCACGTGCGTGGATCAGGGCGCACGGTCCGTGCCGCTGCCGTTCGTGTCGCCCGCATCGTTCGTGGTGCCGGTTTGCGGCGCCGCGCCTAGCGCACGGCCGACCGCGTCGCGGGTACGGGCGAACTCCTTCTCGAAGTCGAGGGTACGGCGGGCGGTCGACATCGCCATGATGACGTCGACGCCGTGGTCCTGACCGTCCTGACCTTTCCGGTCCTTCAGCCAGAACCACAGACGCCGCTCACGCACGTAGAACATCGAGAAGATGCCGAGCACGAGCAACAGGCTGCCAAGATACACGACTTTCTTGCCCGGCGCGCGCGTCAACTGAAATACCGAAGCTTGCACCTGCTTGAATGAATCGAGCTGTAGATAGACAGGAGATCCATACAGGAAGCTGTCGGATATCGCGTTGATCGAGTCCTGTACGAAGCGCGCGGCGTCGGCATCGGGCTTCAGGTCGGGCTCGCCGGCCTGCTCGCGCGCGAGCTGCCAGAGGTCCCATGTCGCCCCCTCGAGCATGCGCAGCAGGAGGCTCGCCGCCTTTTCCTGCTGCTCCTTCGGTACCGACTTGTCGATGAACGCGGCCACGGCCTGGAAGCCGCCTGCGGCACCCGCGGCACCTGCCTGCGGTGCGTCCGAGCCCGCGAAAAGCGTCAAGACGCGCTCGGCGCTGTCCTCGAGATGCTGTTGCAACTCGCGGTTCGAAGCGGGGACCGAGCGCTCGGCGAAACGCTTCGCCGCCTGCGCGCGCAATGCGGGATCCTCGAAGGCCGCGCGCAGCATCATCCATTCCTTCGGCGTGCCGCCGCTGTCGGCGGGAATACGCAGGTAGCGGAACGGATCGTCGGGATTCTCGCGCATGCCCGCGAGGAACATGCGATCACCGCCGCCCACGTCCACCGGCAGCATGTAGTTGTTGTACTCGCGCGCCTGGCCGTCCTTGTCGCGCACCTTGTACTGCACCGAAGGTCCGACGTTATGCAGGTCGAGCGGCTTCGAACTCTTCGCGCCGGAGCCGAGACGCTCGTCGAACGCCTGCTTGAGCGACTGGTGCGCCACGCCGCGCGCGTCGTTGGCCCCGCTGCCGCTCGAGATGTTCTCGACGTTGATCGCGCGGAAGTCGGCGAACTCGATGGTTTGCCCATCCACGCCCGGCACCGTCTGGCCCGCGGGCACCGCAAGCGGCGCCGAATTGCCGATCGTGCCGCCAAACGGGAAGCTCTTCGCGCTCCCGCCCGACATGGGCCATGCCGTCATCGACATCTGCGAGCCGCCGTCCTGGAAGCTCGACTGATAGATCGACACGCCGTCGTACTCGAACGGCTCGTTCACCTCGATGCGCGCCGGAATACGCTGGCCCGTCTTGTGGTCGATCACGACGATGTCGCTCGCAAAGAGCTTGGGCATGCCGGTCGAGTAGTAATCGACGATGAACTTGTTCAGCTGGATGGAGAACGGTAGGTCCTGGATCAGCGAGCCGTCGGGCTGGTTGAGGATAGCCGTGGAAACGTACTGGCCCTCCGGCACCCAGGCGTAGCCGCGGAAGGTCGGGTTCGAGGTCGAAAGCCGGTGCTCGGGCGGGATATCGTTGATGACGGTGTTGCTGCGGATGGGCGTCTTGTCGAAGAGCCACATCTGGAATTTGATCGGCAGATTGCTGTCGAGCAGGCCGCCGATGCAGATGATCACGATCGCGAGGTGCGCGAAGATGTAGCCGACCCTCGTGAGCGCGCCGCGCTTGGCGGCGATGAGCGTGGCGCCCTCCGTTTCGCGTGTGACGAACCGGTAGCCCATGCGGCCCGCCAGCTTGCCGAGCGTGGCCGCCGTTTGCTCGCGCGTGCCGCCCTCCAGCGCGAATTCGCCCTTGTGATGGAACGCGCGCAGGCTGCCTTCGCGG
This sequence comes from Paraburkholderia sp., assembly GCA_036514415.1. GTDB lineage: Bacteria > Pseudomonadota > Gammaproteobacteria > Burkholderiales > Burkholderiaceae > Paraburkholderia. The sequence goes on along the minus strand of DATBXG010000751.1, from coordinate 1,047 downwards.
ACCTTGTCCTTCCAGCTGCGCATGTCCGCGAGCATCTTCGGCGCATTGCGGATCACGCACAGCGAGACCGACACGACGAGAAAGCCGAGGATCGTCATGAACCACCACGCGCTGTAGACCGTATAGAGGCTCAGCGAGCGGAAGATGTCGGCCCAGAAGGGGCCGAACTGGTTGACGTAGTTCGGGTACGGGTCGTCTTGCGTGAGCACCGTGCCGATGATGCTCGCAATGGCGAGCACGACGAGCAATGCGATCGCAAAGCGCATCGAACTGAGCAGCTCGACGGCGGTCTTCACCGCCTTCTGGCGAACATTCAACTGCAAACCCTGCGTGGTGACGCTCATTCAAACTCCGCTTTCGCTACTCGCGCAATCTGCGCCACAGCAAAAAAGGGTGCAGGCGCGCCGTCAGCGTGACGACGCCCTCACCCTTTTCTCGTTTTTCAGCCGGCTGCACAGTCAGACGCGGTCAAGCGCATTCAACCGGGCGGCAAGCCCACTACCCTCAATGCAGGCCGGCGGCGTAGTCGGCGACCGCCTTGATCTCGTCATCGGAGAGCCGGTGCGCGATCGCACGCATCGGATCGTTATTGTTGCGCGTGCCCTGCTGGAAAGCATTGAGCTGTGCTACGACATATTCAGACCACTGCCCCGACAGGCGCGGATACTGGATCGGAATACCCTGCCCCGTGGGTCCGTGGCACGCCGCGCAGGCCGGCACGCCCTTGTCGGCGATGCCGCCACGCCAGATCGCCTGGCCGAATGGCACGGTCTTCGCGTCATGCGCGTAGCCCGGCTTGGGTGTCTGGGAGGCGAACCAGGCTGCAACGTTGATCATATCCTGGTCTGACAGTGCAGCCGCGAAGCCCGCCATGATGGGGTTCGCGCGTGGGGCCGGCTTGCCGCCGGGCTGGGCCTTGAAGTCCCTGAGTTGCTTGACGAGATACTCGGCGTGCTGGCCGGCGAGCTTGGGATACGCGCCGCCGGCGCTGTTGCCGTCCGCCGCGTGGCAGGCCGCGCACACCTGCGCGGCGATGGTTTGCCCCCG
>DATBXG010000750.1:0-13239 GCA_036514415.1 Paraburkholderia sp. | reverse complement strand
GTGGCGGTCGAGCCGGAGCTCGCCGTGGGTCGCGCGGGCGCCGGCAAGACGCCGGGCGACGCCCAGCGGCGATTCCTGCAGGACGGGCCGGATGTGTTCCGGCGCGTCGGACAGCGGCAACGAAAGGGAAGTGGACGCCATTGCAGTGTGATCGGATGGAGCAGCACCGCACGCGCATGCGTGCTGCAGGATCAGCACAGTGTTCAAGGTTTTGGCCGGCGAGAGAAGCAAGGAATTCTCATAACCTAATCAGGCTGCTGCGGTAGCAGCATCGAGACGCGAAGCCATGCGCAACAAGTGCTTCCTTTCATGTGACGAACCGGCGCTGCTGCGTGGGAAGCAGCGAAGAAGCAGCGTTGTTGCCGGTGCGTCATCGCGTGTCGGCATATCGATCCGAGTGTCTTTGGGATGTGCTTATCAGGTGCATTTCCCCTTCTGGAAATGCCGCTAGACGACGAAAACTGCTGCTATGTCAGCCGTTCTGCCGTGAGCGGTCAATTCGCGCGATTTGGCACAGTCTTTGCCTTTACCTCATGACGGGACGGATCAGGCACGTCCCGATTCACGAAGGAATCCTCATGAGCAAGAAGCACAAGATCGTGGCAGTGTCGGGCGGCCTGCAACGGCCGTCGCGCACGCTGGCGCTGGTGCAGTCGCTACTGTCCGCGCTGGAAGCCGCGTTGCCTGTCGAAATCCGCGTGATCGAGCTGGGCGAGATCGCGGGGCGTCTGTCCGGTGCGCTCACGCGTGCGCAGGTTCCAGCGGATATCGAAGAACACATCCGCTCGATCGAGACGGCCGACCTCGTGATCGCGGCGAGTCCAGTGTATCGCGCCTCGTATACAGGTCTGTTCAAGCATCTGTTCGATCTCGTGCATCACGAGGCGCTGATCGACGTGCCGGTGCTGCTGGCCGCCACGGGCGGCAGCGAGCGCCATGCGCTCGTGATCGATCACCAGCTGCGTCCGCTATTCAGTTTCTTCCAGGCGCGCACGCTGCCGATCGGTGTGTACGCCTCCGAAAGCGATTTCGATCGCTACGAGATCGCGAGCGGGGCCTTGCGGGCTCGTATCGCACTCGCTGTCGAGCGTGCGGCACCGCAACTCGGTGCGCGCGCGGAAAACGTCACCGCGGCGCTTGCCGTCTGAATCCAAAGTCATTCAAGGAACCTTCAATGAGCCAGACTCCCCAAACCGACGACGCCGTCAAGTTCGCCTACTGGGTACCCAACGTGAGCGGCGGCCTCGTGGTCAGCACGATCGAGCAGCGCACCGACTGGAGCCTCGACTACAACCAGCGTCTCGCGCAGACCGCCGAGCGTGCAGGCTTCGAATACGCGCTGAGCCAGATCCGCTTCACGGCCGGCTACGGCGCCGAATATCAGCACGAGTCGGTGTCGTTCAGCCAGGCGCTCTTGCAGTCGACCACGAAGCTCAAGGTGCTCGCGGCGATCCTGCCTGGGCCGTGGCATCCGGCCGTGGTCGCCAAGCAGATCGCCACGATCGATCACATCACGAACGGCCGCATTGCCATCAACGTCGTAAGCGGCTGGTTCAAGGGCGAGTTCACCGCCATCGGCGAGCCGTGGCTCGAACACGACGAGCGTTACCGCCGCTCGAACGAGTTCATCCGCGCGCTCAAGGGAATCTGGACCGAGGACAACTTCACGTTCAAGGGCGACTTCTATCGGTTCAACAACTACACGTTGAGTCCGAAGCCGGTACAGAAGCCCCATCCCGAGATCTTCCAGGGCGGCAGTTCGCGCGCGGCGCGCGATAACGCGGCGAGCGTGTCGGACTGGTATTTCACGAACGGCAACACACCCGAGAATCTCAAGGCCCAGATCGACGATATCCGCGCAAAAGCGGCGCAGAACAATCACCAGGTCCGTATCGGCGTGAACGCCTTCGTGATCGCGCGCGATACCGAAGAGGAAGCGAAGGCAGTGCTCGACGACATCATCAGGCATGCGCACGTCGAGGCCGTGCATGCGTTTGGCGATGCGGTCAAGGAGGCCGGCAAGGCGTCGCCGGAAGGCGAGGGCAACTGGGCCAAATCGACCTTCGAGGACCTCGTTCAGTATAACGACGGATTTCGCACGAACCTGATCGGCACGCCGCAGCAGATTGCCGAACGCATCGTCGAACTCAAGTCGATCGGGGTCGACCTGGTGCTGACCGGCTTCCTGCACTTCATCGAGGAAGTCGAGTATTTCGGCCAGAAGGTGCTGCCGCTCGTGCGCGAACTCGAGGCGCAGCGACAAAAGCAGGCCGCCTGACGCAAGCGTCGGTGGAGCGTGGCCGGGCGCGCGAGCTGACCCGGCCACATGGAATAGATGAACACAACTGAGGAACGGCACCCGAAGCGGTGAATCAGCATGACGCAAGCCTCGACGGCCCTGCTCGCGCTCGACGGCATTTCCGTGTCGTTCGGGGGCGTCAAGGCCATTACCGATATCAGTTTCGAAGTCGCGGCGGGCGAGATCTGCGCGCTGATCGGCCCAAACGGCGCGGGCAAGAGTTCGCTGCTGAACGTGATCAATGGCGTCTATCGTCCGCAGCACGGCACGCTGCGCTTCGACGGCCATGCATACCGGCGCATGGACGCGCACGACGCCGCGCATCGCGGCATCGCGCGCACGTTCCAGAACCTCGCGCTGTTCAGGCGCATGAGCGTGTTCGACAACGTGCTGGCCGGCCGCAACCTGCACCGCCGCAGTACATGGCTCGAGCAGACACTGCACGTTGGCCGTGCGGCAAGTGATGAAGCTGAACAGCGCGAGCGCGCGGAGCGCGTGATCGAAGCGCTGGATTTGCAGGCATGGCGCGATAGCGTGGTGGGCACCTTGTCCTACGGATTGCAGAAGCGGGTCGAGCTGGCGCGTGCGCTCGCTGCCGAACCGCGCCTGCTGCTGCTCGACGAGCCCATGGCCGGCATGAATGCCGAGGAGAAGCACGCGATGGCCGGGTATGTGCTGGATGCCAACGAGCATCTCGGCGTTACGGTCGTGCTGATCGAGCACGACATCGGCGTGGTGATGGGCCTGTCCGATCACGTGGTGGTGCTCGATTACGGAAAAAAGATCGCCGACGGCCGGCCCGACGAAGTCCGCACGAACCCGGACGTGCTGGCGGCCTATCTCGGCACACGTCATTGAGAGGGGCGCGCAATGCAATTTTTTATCGAGGTGCTGGTGGGCGGACTGCTGGCCGGCGTGATGTATTCGCTGGTCGCGATCGGCTTCGTGCTGATCTACAAGGCGTCGGGCATCTTCAACTTCGCGCAGGGCTCGCTCGTGCTGTTCGGTGCGCTGACCTACGTGAGCCTCGTCGAACGCGGCTGGAACCCGTGGCTGTCGTTCGGCGCGACGCTCGCAGCGCTCGTGGTGATCGCGATCGCGGCCGGCCGTTTCGTGCTGCGGCCGCTCGTCAATCGCGCGCCGATCGTGCTGTTCATGGCCACCCTCGGCCTGAGCCTGATTCTCGAAGGCGCGGCGCAGTTGTTCTGGGGCGCGCAGGTGCACGGGCTCGATCTCGGCATCGACGACAGACCACTGCATCTGGCCGGCGTGATGGTGAGCCGCTTCGACCTGTTTGCGGCCGCCACGGCGTGCGTGCTGGTACTCGTGCTGTCGCAGCTCGCGAAGCGCTCGCGCTTTGGCCTGTCGCTGCGGGCCGTGGCCGACGATCCGCTCGCCGCGTTCGCGGTCGGCGTGCGGCTGCCGCGCATCTGGGCGATCGTCTGGGCGCTGGCCGGCTTCGTCAGCTTGGTCGCGGGCCTGCTCTGGGGCGCGCGGCTCGGCGTGCAGTTCTCGCTCTCGCTCGTCGTGCTCAAGGCTTTGCCTGTGCTGATCATCGGCGGCTTCTCGTCGATCGGCGGCGCGATCGTCGGCGGTTTGCTGGTCGGCGCGACGGAAAAGCTGGCCGAGGTCTATGTCGGGACGGTGATCGGCGACGGCATCGAGAACTGGTTCCCCTATCTGCTTGCGATGCTGTTCCTGCTCGTGCGCCCGTCCGGCCTGTTCGGCGAGGCGGCTGTCGAGCGCGTTTGAGGAAACCTTGATGGAGCTGACCCGTACCCTGGCCGAACCGCGCCGGCTGAACCCGCGCCAGATCGCCGTGCCGCTTGCGAGCGCGCTCGTTGCGTTCGCCGGCGTGCCACTCGTGGCGAACGACTACTGGCTGAATGCGATCCTCGTGCCTTTCCTCGTCCTCGCCGTCGCCGGCCTCGGCTTGAACTTCGTCACTGGCTATGCGGGGCAACTGTCGCTCGGTTCAGCCGCGTTCATGTCGATCGGCGCCTATGCGACCTACAACCTGCTCGTGCGCGTGCCTGCGTTGCCGCTGCCGCTTGACCTGCTGCTCGGCGGCCTCGCGAGCGCCGCCGCCGGCGTGCTGTTCGGACTGCCGAGCCTGCGTATCAAGGGCTTCTACCTGATCGTCTCGACGCTGGCCGCGCAGTTCTTCGTGGTCTGGCTGTTCACGCGCGTGGCGTGGTTCTCGAACTATGACACGTCCGGCGTGCTGAGCGCCCCGCAGCTTGCAATAGGCCACTGGCGTATCGACACGCCGGTGTCGCGCTACCTGTTCGTGCTCGGCGTGGCGACCTTGCTGTTCGCATTCGGCGCGAGCCTCGTGCGCAGCGAGCTGGGCAGGCGCTGGATGGCCGTGCGCGACATGGAAGCCGCCGCGCGCGTGATCGGCATTCCGGTGGGACGCAGCAAGCTGCTGGCCTTCGCGCTGAGTTCCTTCGTGCTCGGCATCGCAGGCGCACTGTGGGCCTTCGCGTATCTCGGCACGATCGAGCCCGACGGCTTCAACCTGAATCTTTCATTCCAGGTGCTGTTCATCATCATCATCGGCGGCATGGGCAGCATCCCGGGGAACTTCCTCGGTGCGGCCTTCATCGTGCTGCTGCCAATTTTGCTGTCAAACGCGGCTGGCGCGCTGGCTCACGCAGGCATCGGCGCAGACCAGGTGCAGAACCTGCAGAAGATCGTCTTCGGCACGCTGATCATCGTCTTCCTGATCAAGGAGCCGGAAGGCCTCGCGAGACTCGTGCAGATCGTTCGTCAACGCCGGCCGAAGGCATCCTGAGCCGTCAAGTTTTCTGCTCCATTGTTGCTCTCATCGTTCAAGGAATATTTTGTTATGCGAAACAATGATGTTCGCCCCGTTCGTACTCAATGGGGAAAGTGGTCCTCGGCTTTCGTGGCTGCGCTTGCGCTCGCTGTTAGCGCTTTGCCTCAGGCGCATGCGGCCGGAGAGGAATACTTTCCGCTGCAAAGCTACCGGGTTGGCCCGTACGCAGCCGGCGGCAGCGGCTTCTTCGGCGGCTTCATCGACTATCTCCAGCTGATCAACGCGCGCGACGGCGGCGTCAACGGCGTCAAGCTCGTATGGAAGGAGTGCGAGACCGAGTACGTGGTGGAGAAGGGCGTCGAGTGCTACGAGCGCCTGAAGACCGGCGGCCCTGACGGTGCACCGACCGCGGCCACGAACCCGCTTTCGGTCGGTATCGCGTACGCGACGCTCGACCGTTCGACGGCCGACAAGATCCCGCTCATCACGATCAACCACGGCCGCACCGATTCCACCGACGGCGCGGTGTTTCCCTATGTGTTCCCGCTGCAGCTGAACCCGTATAGCGAGGTCTCGGCGATCGTCAACTACATCGGCCAGCGTTCGGGCGGTCTCGCCGCGCTCAAGGGCAAGAAGATCGTCGTGCTGTATCACGGTTCGCCGTATGGCCGCGAGACGATTCCCGTGGTCGATCTGCTCGCGAAGAAGTACGGCTTCGACGTGACCCAGATCGAGGTGCCGCATCCCGGCAACGAACAGGGCTCGCAGTGGCTGAAGATTCACCAGATCAACCCCGACTGGGTGATCCTGCGCGGCTGGGGTGTAATGAATCCGGTGGCGATCAAGACGGCGCAGAAGGTCGGCTATCCGGTCGATCACATCATCGGCAACATCTGGAGCAACTCCGAGGAAGACGTGCGTCCGGCGGGCGATGCGGCCAAGGGTTTCATCTCCATCACGACGCACCCCTCGGGCGCGGACTACCCGGTGCTGCAGGCGATCAACCAGTACGTGGTCAAGCCGGGCAACGGCAACCTCAAGGACCCGGCGCGCTTTGGCACCGTCTATTACAACCTGGGCGTGGTGAACGGCATTCTGAACGTCGAAGCGGTGCGCGTCGCGCAGCGCAAGTTCGGCAACAAGCCGCTCACGGGCGAGCAGGTGCGCTGGGGCTTCGAGCATCTGGATCTCGACGATGCGCGCCTGAAACAGCTCGGCGCACTCGGTCTCGTCCAGCCGCTCAAGCTGACCTGCGCGGATCATGAAGGCGGCGGCGCCGTGCGCTTCCAGCAATGGGACGGCCAGAAGTGGAACGTGATCAGCAACTGGGTGCAGGCCGACCGTGCGCTGCTGCGTCCGATCATCGAGAAGTCGGCCCTGTCGTACGCGAAGGAAAAGGGCATCACGCCGCGCGATTGCAGCAAGGACCTCTGACATGGCGAGCACCCCGATCCTGCAGGTCGACGAGATCGCCGTGACCTACAGCCAGATCATCCCCGCCTTGCGCGGGGTGTCGCTGGCGGTCCCCGAGGGCGCGATCGTCGCGCTGCTCGGCGGCAACGGCGCGGGCAAGACGACCACGCTCAAGGCGCTCTCCAACCTCGTGCGTGCTGAACGCGGCGAAGTGACGGGCGGACGCATCGTCTATCGCGGTGAGGACGTCACGCGCGTCGAGCCCTGGACACTGGTCGAGCGCGGGCTCGTCCAGGTGCTCGAAGGGCGGCGCTGCTTTGCGCATCTGTCGGTCGAGGAGAACCTGCGGATCGGGTCGTTCGCGCGGCGGCCGCGTCGGGCCGAAGTCGAGGCGGACCTCGAGCGGATCTACGCGATCTTTCCGCGTCTGAAGGTGAAGCGGCAGACGCCGGCGGGGTTGACGTCGGGTGGCGAGCAGCAGATGGCGGCGATCGGCCGGGCGCTGATGGCGCGTCCCTCGCTGGTGCTGCTCGACGAGCCGTCGATGGGACTTGCGCCGATGGTCGTCGAGGAAATTTTCGAGATCGTCGCGGCGCTCAACCGCGACGAGGGCGTGAGTTTCCTGCTCGCCGAGCAGAACGCGACGATGGCGCTGCGTTATGCGCAGCATGGCTATGTACTCGAAGGGGGACGGGTGGTGGCACAGGGCTCGGCACGCGAGCTTGCTCAAGTCGACGTGCTGCACGACGCCTACCTGGGGGGCACACCCGTCGATTACACCGCGCGTCGCGCCAACCGCGCGAGTCAGGCTGTGACTGCCTGATGGGCAACGGGTCTCCGCGTTGAGCCGAGGCGGTAGCAAGACGTCGACCGAGCCATCCGTCAGCCCTTTCATCATTCGCGCCAGGGGCCCGCTGAAGCCACCTCATCGCAGGAAAGCACGATTCCATGGCGTTCACGAGCCGCGCATCGCGTTGCGTCGATTTCCTGCCGCTTCCGGCTTTCGTTCCACCCCAACATCGGCCCCGCTATCGCCGCGACTTCCAGCAGCAGGGCATTTGTCAAATGTCCGGAAATTGCTATGGTCGTGCGGCGAAAGAGCAGGTCGGCGAGGCGAGTCACCATGTCGTTCGCGCACAGATACCGAATCTCATGCACCGTGTAGCCCGGTTCATTCTCTAGCGCCTGGTCAGGGTTCTCCTCGCACGCATGCGCGCAGAACGCGGCGATCCCGGACCCCGTCGCACCGTAGCGCGAAAGCAGGGTTTCGGCCCGCGCCGCCGAAACGTCGAAGCGCCTTGCTGTTTCGTCGATCCACGCGGCGCGCGCCTTCGCATCGCGCGGAAAATTGCGCCCGCCGCCGATCGGTTCGTGGCGCGTGCTGACCTTGCGCGAGCGTCCGAGGCGAGTGAGCGTATCGTTGGCGGCAGATTCAGCGAAGCCGCGAAACGTCGTCCACTTGCCGCCCACCAACGAGAGAACGGGAATCTGCGTGCCCGGCAGACGATCGACATGCATCACGTGATCGCGGCTGACATCTCCCGGATTCGCGACGTCGGACCAGGGAAGCGGGCGCACGCCGCTGTACCGGAGGGCGATGTCGGCGTCCGTGAGCACCACGCGTGGAAAGACCTCGCGTAGTACGCCCAGCATGTAGGCGACTTCGTCGTCTTCGCATCGCACCTCGTCGGGATCGCTGACCCGGATATCGGTCGACCCTATCAGAAGCTTGCCCATGAAAGGATAGACGAGCGAGATGCGTCCGTCCTTCGAGCCGTAGTACACCATCCTGTCCCGCAACTGCGCATGGAGTTCGGGATGGTCGACGATCAGATGCGATCCCTTGGCGCCGCCGATATACTTCCGGTCGATGCCGAGCGAGGCGTTTACCCTGTCGATCCACGCGCCACCCGCGTTGACGACGACCTCGGGTTCCACGGGGATGGAGGTTTGGGTCATGAGGTCGTGCAGCCAGACTACGCCGCCTTCCGCGCGATCGACGCTCACGTAATTAGCCGCCGCAGCGTGTTCGCATGCGGCCAGCCCGTCGGCGATGAGCTCAAAATTCAGACGTTCGGCATGCGTGACCCTGGCGTCGTAATACGTGGCCGTCGCCTTGATTGCCGGATCGAGCAACGGAAGCGAAGCCAGCGAACGCTTCCTGAGCGCGAAACGATGCCGCGGCATGGTGCGATCGCGCCGCCCAAGAAAGTCGTACATCGCGAGACCGATCTTCGAAATGATCGCACCGCGATCGGCGAGCCTGGCCTTCATGCCGAAGAACCGGCGCGCGGATGCGATCAGGCCGCCGAAGTATGAGTGAACAGGCAAGACGGTTTCGAGTGGCAGCACGAAATGCGGCGCATTCTTCAGCAAGAGGTTTCGCTCCAGCGTGGACTCAGCGACGAGGCGGAATTCCCCGGTCTCGAGATACTTCACGCCGCCGTGAATGAGTCTCGACGGCGCGCAGCTCGCACCGGCGGCGAAGTCGGTCTTGTCGACCAGCAGACAAGGGACGCCCTGCAACGACAGGTCGCGAAACAGTCCCGCGCCGTTGATGCCACCACCAATGATCAACACGCTGACCTTTGGATCTTGCCTCAGCCGGTTCAGAAAAAAATCGCGGCGACGTTCTGTCATCGGTGTTCTCCGGCTTCACTGCGCGATGGCCGAGCGGTCGAGCGCCGGCCAGCAAGGCTCCATGGCGGCGGCGAGCCGCGTCCAGAGGCGATACGTATCGTCGAGCCGGGTGTGTCGTTGAGCGCTCGGCGTGTGCGTGCGCTGCACCCGGCACGCACGCGCCGCTGCGTCGGCAAGCGATGAGAAGACGCCCACGCTGACGCCCGCACAGAGCGCAGCTCCGAGTGCGCTGGCTTCCTGACTCTCCGGGATTTCGATCGCAAGGCCGAGTACGTCGGCAAACAGCTGCGCAAGCAATGGACTCGACGAGCCTCCGCCGGTCAGCCCCGCCCGTTGCGCGGGAAAGGTATCCGTCAACGCTTCGATATGCCAACGATGATTGAACACCATGCCTTCGAGCACGGCTCGCGCGAGATGCCCTCGACGATGCCACGAACGCATACCGAAGAACGATGCGCTCGCGGGCTGATCGAATGGCGAACCGAACAGGAACGGGTGAAACATCACGGAACTGGGCCCGCTGAAGGCCGCTTCTATCTCGTCACCGATCAGATCGAACAGCGAGCAGCCGAGCCGGGCGGCTTCCTTCGTTTCGTGATCAAAGAGTTCGCGCAGCGCCCAGTCCACATTGCTGGACGATGCGGGCGATATTGACATGTTCATCCACTGACCAGGGCGCGTGCCGGAACGGCATGACCAACGCGGATCGAGCCTTGGTCGCTCGGAAAGTATTTCATTGATGCTGAACGTGCCCGCCGTGACCGAAAGCACCCCCGGCTCCATATTGCCCATGCCGACAGCGCTCGATGTGACATCGTGCAGGCCGCAGGCGACGGGCGTCCCTTCCTTCAGGCCAGTCTGGGCAGCGGCGTGCGCAGTGATGCGGCCCGCCTGCGCGACAGACGCGAAGATGTCCGGCAACGCGCGCCGAATCGATGAGAGACCGTAAAGCGCCATGACGTCGTCGCTGTACGCCTGCGTGTTGACATCGGTGAACGACGAACTGGCTTCCGTCGGATCCGTGGCGAAAGTGCTGGTCAGGCAAAAGCGCAGCCAGTCCTTGCAGAAAAGCACCTGGCCGATTCTCGCGAACCGGTCTGGTTCATTGAGCTGGATCCATTTCAGCAGGCTGACGGCGGCGTAGGCATAAGGTCGTTGCCCGGTTAGCTCCAGGGCCTCATCCAGTACGCCTTCCTCGCGCCATTGCTCGTGCACATCGAATGCGCGACTGTCGAGCGACAGAATGCCCGGCCCGAGCGGGGCGCCCGCGTCGTCGACGAGATAGAGCCCGTCGCCGTGTCCGGTCACGCCAACGGCTTCGACCGACCCAACGGGAACCTGGCCCACTGCATCGCGAATGGCGCCGCATGCCGCGATCCAGGTCGCCTTCATGTCGCGCTCGACGTGCCGCGCGCGCGGTTGATGTCGCTCCACATGCCGACTGCCGACGGCCACAGTGCGCCCGGATGCGTCGAAGATTACGGCCTTCGTGGCAGTGGAACCGCTGTCGACACCCAGTAGATATGTCTCCATCGTGTCTCCTTTTTTGTTGCATCGCAGCAGGGCAGTTTCGCTCTCTCACGCAGGCGACGCTTAGGGTTTGAGCGGATGGTAATCGAGAAACGGGTTATCTATCGTGCGTTTACTGAAAAAAATTTCAGATGTAGCAAAAAATATCAAACGAGCGTGTGCACGGAGATGACATGACGAAATCGGCCGACAGGCGTGATGCTGAGGACAGCCTTGCGATCCGCGCGGCGTGGTTGCACTACGTAGCCGGGCAGACACAGGCCGACGTCGCGTCGCGTCTCGGAGTGACTGGACTCAAGGCGCACCGGTTGATCACGCGCGCCAATCAGAGCGGTGCCGTGAAGTTCACGATCGACGGCGATGTGGCGGAGTGCGTCGTGCTCGAAGCCAGCCTCGCGCAACGCTATGGTCTGAGCTATTGCGAAGTCGTTCCAGATCTGAACGAGGGTGAGTTGCCGCTGCGCGCCCTGGGATTCGCCGGCTCCCAGTTCCTGCAGCGAGAGATCCTGTCGCTCCAGGACGGCGTGATAGGAATCGGACATGGCCGCACGCTCGCCGCCGCCGTCGCGAACATCCCGCGCATGGATGCCGGCACGGTGCGGTTCGTCTCGCTGCTCGGCGGCGTGACGCGCAAGTACACGGCCAATCCGCATGACGTGATCCATCGTCTGGCGGAGCAGACTGGCGCGGTTTCTTATGTGATGCCGCTGCCGTTTTTCGCCAATACCGCTGAGGATCGTGAAGTCTTGCTGTCGCAGCGCGGTGTGCGTGAAGTATTCGATCTGGCTGCGCACGCGGATCTGATGGTCGTTGGCATCGGCTCGGTCAACGCAGATGCACAACTGGTCGCATCACGGATGATCGAACCGGCGGAAATTCGTGAAGTGCACGACTTGGGCGGCCAGGGCGAACTGCTGGGGCATTTTTTCAATGCGGCAGGCGAGCATGTCGAAACGTCTCTTGCGGCGCGCACGGTGGCGCCTGAGCTCAAGGACCTGAAGGGTCGCCGCATCGTCGCCATTGCGGGCGGCACGTCGAAAATCGAGGCGATCCGCGCCGTGCTGAAAAGCGGCCTCCTGAGCGGCCTGATCACCGACGAGGCTTCCGCGCTGGCGCTGAACGACGAAGCCGCCGCTGCGGAGAGGGCGTGATGGTCAACGAAACGCGCGACCTTCTGATCGGCATCGACGCCGGCACATCGGTCATCAAGGCCGTGGCCTTCGATCTGTCAGGACGGCAGATCGCTGTCGCCTCGGTGCCGAACCGCTACGCCACGAGCGCCGATGGCGCCGCGACCCAGTCGCTCGATCAGACCTGGAAGGACTGCGCGCAGACCCTGCGTGACCTTGGCGCGAAGGTTGGCGGCCTTGCGCGGCGCACACGCGCACTGGCCGTCACCGGGCAAGGCGACGGCACGTGGCTGGTCGGCGCGGGCGACCGGCCTGCCAGCGCCGCGTGGCTGTGGCTCGACGCGCGCGCCGCGAGCACGGCGAGGCGACTGCAGCAAGGCCCCGCGAGCCGGGCCCGCTTCGAAGCCACCGGAACCGGGCTCGCCGCCTGTAGCCAGGGGGCGCAGATCGCGCATATGGCCATGACGACGCCTGAGGTACTGGAACGCACCGAAGTCGCGATGCATTGCAAGGATTGGCTGTATCTGAAACTTACCGGGGTGCGCGCGACCGATCCGTCGGAGGCGAGCTTCACCTTCGGCAATTTCCGCACGCGCCGCTACGACGACACGGTGATCGAAGCGCTCGGTTTGAGCGCATGGCGCGGCTTGTTGCCCGACATCGTCGACGGCACCGAGACGACGCATCCGCTGTCCTCCGAGGCTGCTGCGGCGACGGGCCTGCTCGAAGGCACGCCCGTATGTCTTGGCTTCGTCGATATCGTGCTGACCGCGCTGGGCGCGGGCATCCATACCGAAGGCGCGGCGGGCGCGAGCTGCTCGATCGTCGGCTCGACGGGCATGCACATGCGCGCGATGCGCAACGAAGACGTCCATCTGAACGCGCAAGGCACTGGCTATGTGATCGCGCTGCCGCTGCCGGGAATGTCCGCGCAGGTGCAGTCGAACATGGCGGCGACGCTCAACGTCGACTGGGTCCTGAATCTCGCCAGCGACCTGCTCAAGCAGTTCGGCTTCAGTCTTTCGCAGGCTGACAGGATGAAATACATCGACGGATGGCTGCAATCGGGGCGTCCGGGTGCGCTGCTCTATCACCCGTATATTTCCGATGCCGGCGAACGCGGTCCGTTCGTCGATCCGAACGCTCGCGCCGATTTCATCGGACTCACGAGCGAAAGCCGCTACCCCGATCTATTGCGTGCCGTGGTCGAAGGCCTCGGCATGGCCGCTCGCGACTGCTACACGTCGATGGGCCTCGCAATGCCCGACGAACTGCGTCTCACCGGCGGCGCGACGCGTTCGCGTGCGATGCGCGGCGTGCTCGGCGCGGTAGTCGGTGCGCCGACACGCATTTCCGCGCGCGAGGAAGCCGGCGCGGCCGGCGCGGCGATGATGGCAGCGGTCGCGCTCGGTGTGTATCCGGACATGGAGGCGTGTATCGCCGAA
>DATBXG010000749.1:0-3706 GCA_036514415.1 Paraburkholderia sp. | reverse complement strand
ATGCGGGAACGCGCGCGAGGCAATCGAACAAGCAATGGAAAAAGCCGCAGGCGAGGAACGCCTGCGGCTTGCGAGCGAATGACAGGCTCACGCCCATGGTCATCACGCCGGTTTCATGCGCGCCGCCACGATCAGCGAAATCAGGCAGCCAATCGCCAGATACCCGGCGACGAGGTGCCACGAGCCCCCGGCAAAGCCCACCAGCGCCACGGCGATGAACGGCGTGAAGCCGCCGCCCACCACGCTCGCGAACTGGTAGCCCACGCCCGCGCCGCTGTAGCGGTACTCCGCGCCGAACAGCTCGGTGAAGAGCGGTTGCTGCACGCTTACGATCATGTCGTGTGCGACGTTCGCGAGCATCACCGAGAAGATCACGATCCAGACCGTGGCGCGCGCCTCGAGCGCGAGGAAGAACGGCACGGCGCTCACGAGGCCGATGAACGCGCCCACCAGATAGATGCGGCGCAGTCCGAGGCGGTCGGCGAGCCACGCGAAGCAGGGGATCGTCACGCAGCTCAGCGCGCCCACGAAGAGGCCGATGCCGAGAAAGAGATCGCGCGACATGCCGAGGTTGCTGGTCGAGTAGCTCAGCGCGAAGGCGGTCACGATGTACATCGTGAAGAGTTCGGCAAGGCGCAGCGCGACGATGTAGAGGAAGGCCTTCGGGTGGCGCGTGAGCGCCTCCAGCACCGGCATCTTGAGCTTGCGATGACTGTGCTCGACCTTCTCGACGAACTCGCGCGATTCGTCCATGCTCGAACGCACCCAGAGGCCCACCAGCACGAGCACGACGCTGAACACGAACGGCAGGCGCCAGCCCCACGCGCGGAACGCCGTGTCGCCGAGCAGGTGGCTCAAGAGCGCAACGATACCGGTGGCGAGCACGAGGCCCACGCCATAGCCCACCTGCACGCCGCTGCTATAGAACGCTTTCTTGCCGCGCGGCGCGCTTTCCACGGCCATGAGGGCCGCGCCGCCCCATTCGCCGCCCACGGCAAAGCCTTGCAGCGCGCGCAGCGTGACTAGCAGCACGGGCGCCCACCAGCCGATGGTCGCGAAGGTCGGCAAGAGGCCGATCGCCATCGTCGAGAGGCCCATCAGCATGACGGTGAGGACGAGCATGCGCTTGCGGCCGAGCCGGTCGCCGAAGTGGCCGAACACGATGCCGCCCAGCGGGCGGAACAGGAAGCCCACGCCGAAGGTCGCGAAGGCGGCGAGCGTGCCCATGTTCCTGCCGACCTGCGGGAAGAACGCCACGTTGAACACCAGCGCGGCGACGATGCCGTAGAGCAGGAAGTCGTACCAGTCGACGACCGCGCCGACGAAGCTGCCGAGCGCCGCCTTGCGGGCCTGGCCGCGCGACGGGGCGAGAGGGGCGGCTTCGGGGGAGCCGGTGGTGTCGAGGCTTGGGGTCATGCGATGTCTCCTGTCTTCTGCGTATGCCATGCTGCGATATGCGCCAAACGTGAAACGCAGCATAGGGCGGGGCGAGCCGTCCGGCAATGCGTGGGGGTGCCATTGTGCGCGATTATCGCCCAAATGCGTGCGATTATCGAACGCTTTGCGGGTTTGCACCGAGATGGCGCGTGGACCGCCCGAACAGGGCGGCCTTCGTCAAAAGTGAACGAACTGGTTAAAATCGGCCTGCTTCGCGCATCCCGGCGAGGGTTGCGAAGTATCCGTTTCAGCGCTTGCGTCAGGAGCCCATTGCATGTCCAGCCCCTCCCAACTTCCGCCGCAGGCGGACAATCCGCTCGGCATGGCCGGCCTCGAGTTCGTCGAGTTCGCCGCGCCCACGCCCGCCGACCTCGGCCGCCGCTTCGAGCA
Source organism: Paraburkholderia sp. (assembly GCA_036514415.1). Classification (GTDB taxonomy): domain Bacteria; phylum Pseudomonadota; class Gammaproteobacteria; order Burkholderiales; family Burkholderiaceae; genus Paraburkholderia. The sequence goes on along the minus strand of DATBXG010000749.1, from coordinate 1,879 downwards.
GTTCGGCTTCAAGGCGATCGCGCGCCACGTGAGCAAGGCGGTCACGCTCTATCGTCAGGGCGAGATGAATTTCCTCCTGAACGCCGAACCCGATTCGTTCGCCGCGCGCTACGCGCAGGAGTACGGCATGGGCGTGTGTGCGATCGGCGTGCGGGTCGACAACGCGCAGCGCGCGTTCGAGCACGCCATTTCGCTCGGCGCGTGGGCGTTCGAAGGCGAGCGCGTGGGCCCGGCGGAGTTGAACATTCCCGCCATCCAGGGCATTGGCGATTCGCACCTCTATTTCGTCGACCGCTGGCGGGGCCGTGGCGGCCAGCGCGGCGGCGTGGGCGACATTTCGATCTTCGACATCGACTTCCGTCCGATCGACGTCGCCACGGCGCATACCGATCTCGATCACGGCGGCACCGGCCTCACGCGCGTCGATCACCTCACGCAAACCGTGGGCGCGGGGCGCATTGCGGAGTGGCTCGACTTCTACCGCGACCTGCTGCATTTCCGCGAGATTCACGAGATCAATGCGAACTGGCACGTGTCCGAGGAGTCGCGCGTGATGGTGTCGCCCGACGGCGAGTTGCGCATCCCTGTGTACGAAGAGGGCACGCGTCGCACGCAGCTATTGCATGACTACCTGCCCGAGCATCCCGGCGAAGGCGTGCAGCACATCGCGCTCGCCACCGACGACATCCTCGCGAGCGTCGATGCGCTCAAGGCCAATGGCGTTGAGTTCGTCGAGCCGCCGCCCGCCTACTACGGCACCGTGGATGCGCGCCTGCCCGGCCACGGCGTGGACCTCGACGCATTGCGCAGGCGTCATGTGCTGATCGATGGCGAAATTGGCGAGGACGGCGTGCCGCGCCTCTTATTTCAGACCTTCGCAAAGCGCCACCCCGGCGAGATCTTTTTCGAAGTCGTGCAGCGCAGCGGTCACCACGGCTTTGGCGAGGGCAACCTCGACGTGCTCGCGCGGGCGCGCGAGGCCGGTGGCAAGCCGGGTTAAACCGCCCGACACCGCGCCATCCGCAACGTTAGCATTCTGAACGTTGCTTCACGGCCGCGCCCGCGCGTTGTGCGCGGTGGCACGCCCGGCGCTAACCCGACACCTTGCCGACCAGATGAAAACGCGAGGCCGGATGCCAAAGCCTGACGGCGGTCGCCACTGAGCTTCCGACCCACGTGCGTCGCCACATCAGCAGGCAGGGTTCGCCGATATTCATCGACAGATGGCGCCGGATATCCGCGTCCGGCTTCTGCGCGTAGATGCGGAACTCCGCCCGCTGAACGGGCGCGAGCCTCATCATGTAGTGATTCGGCGTCTCCAGCGTGAAGTCCTGCTCCAGATATCGCGGAAACACATGCGGGTTCACGTAGCGATCCTCGTACTGGATCGCTTCGTTGTCCTCGTAATGCACGATACGCGAATGGAACACGGAACCGTCGCCGAGATTGAGCGCGGCCATTGCCTGTTCGTTCGAGCTGGCTTCCAGCGCCAGCACCCGCGCGCTGTGCCGATGCCCACGTGACGCGATTTCGTCGGCGATATTGCGTACCTCGAGAACGGTCGATTCGACGTCGCGCGACGCGACGAACGTCCCCGCGCCCTGGACGCGTCTGAGCACGTGCCCGGCCGACAGTTCGCGCAGCGCGCGCGACACGGTCATGCGCGCGACGCCGAATTCCTTCACGAGCTCCGTTTCCGATGGAATGGCCTCGCCGGGCTTCCAGGTGCCGTCCGCGATCCGGTCGACCACGTAGCGTTTGATCTGCTCATACGCAGGGGCCACCTTGTGAGTGGTCGCGCAACGCATTGGATTGTCGGTGAGCGAAGTTGGCGCGTTCATGCTTGTTCTCGTTTGCCAGAATCAGGATGAAAACCGGC
>DATBXG010000748.1:0-2650 GCA_036514415.1 Paraburkholderia sp. | reverse complement strand
CTGGATCAGCGCATAGATGCCGGCATACGCGAGCACGCGACGGTCGAGCAGCGCGGCGAGCGCATCGCGCGGACCGTGCGTGGCGGCCTCGCGCGCGTCGAGCTTGATCGCGCTGGTGAGCGCCCGGCGTTCGTCGGGGGTCAGCCAGCGCGCGTCCTCCGGCTTGTCGACGAGATACCAGTAGGCCCACACGCCCACCGCCGATGCCAGGCTGCCTTCCACGAGAAAGAGCCACTTCCAGCCCGCCAGCCCGAAGGTGCCGTGCATGTCGATCAGAAGTCCTGACAACGGCCCGCCGAAGATGAACGCAAGCGGCGCGCCGAAATAGAACACGCCGATGGCGCGCGCCCGCGAGGACTGCGGAAACCACTGCGTGAGGTAATAGATGATGCCGGGGAAGAAACCCGCTTCGGCCACGCCCAGCAGGAATCGCAGCACATAGAACGAGGCGGGCGACTGCACCCACGCCATCGCCGCGGAGATCAAGCCCCACGTGACCATGATGCGGCACATCCAGATACGCGCGCCCACGCGGTGCAGCGCGAGATTGCTTGGCACTTCGAAGAGCGCGTAGCCGACGAAGAACACGCCGGCGCCGAAGGCGAACGCGGCGTCCGAAAGGCCGGTGTCGTGCTGCAGTGCCTTTTGCGCGAAACCGATGTTCGCGCGGTCGAGAAACGCGAGCACGTACATCAGGAGCAGGAAAGGCAAGAGGCGGCGCATGGCCTTGCGGCCCGCGGCTTCTGCCAGTGTTGGTGCCTCGGTCGACATCGATGTCTCCACAGTCAGCGCTCTTCTATTGATACCGCGCTGTTATCGTGATCCCGCGCGCTTCGTCCGGCCAGGGACGCGCGGGCCATATCGCCCGCCTCAGTACGTCGCGCGCCCGCCCGAAAGATCGAACACCGAACCGGTACTGAACGCGCAGTCTTCGGTCGTGAGCCACACGATCATCGAGGCCGCCTCGTCCGGCATCAGGAAGCGGTTCATCGGGATCTTCGACAGCATGTAGTCGATATGCTGCTGCGACATCGAATCGAAGATCTCGGTCTTCGCGGCGGCCGGCGTCACGGCATTGACGAGCACGCCCTTCGTGGCAAGCTCCTTGCCGAGCGACTTGGTGAACCCGATCAGACCGGCCTTCGATGCACTGTAGTGCGAAGCATTCGGGTTGCCTTCCTTGCCGGCAACCGAGGCGATATTCACGATGCGCCCGTAGCCCTGCTCGATCATGCGTGGCACCACGGCGCGGCAGGTGAGATAGCTGCCGATGAGATTCACTTCGATCACGCGGCGCCACACGTCCACGGGCAGTTCCCACGTGAGGCCGTTGCCGCCCGTAATGCCCGCGCTGTTCACGAGCGCGTGAATCGCGCCGTGCGTCTGCACCGTTTGCTGTGCGGCCGCTTCGACCGAGGCTTCGTCGGTCAACTCGACCTTCACCGCCGAAACGCTGCCAAGCCCGGACAGCTCGGCGCGGGCGCGCTCGAGGCGCTCGGCGTCGATGTCCCACAGCGCGACCGCCGCGCCCGAACGCAGCGCCCGCTGCGCCACGGCAAAACCCAGGCCGCGCGCGCCGCCCGTCACGACCATCACGCGATTGTTCAGATCCAGTTGATTCATTGCGCCTGTCCTCCTTGTGCCGCCACGAGGCGTTGCTGTTGTTCGCCGAGCCCGCTCACGCCGAGCCGCATGCCCTGCCCCGCACGGAGATAGACAGGCTCGGGCTTCTGCCCCATGCCCACGCCGGGCGGCGTGCCCGTCGAGATCACGTCGCCGGGCTGCAGGCTCATGAAGTGGCTGATATAGGAAACGAGCGTGGCCACGTCGAAGATCATCGTGCGCGTGTTGCCGCTCTGGTAGCGCTTGCCATCGACTTCGAGCCACATGTCGAGCGCCTGCGGATCGGCGACTTCGTCGCGCGTGACGAGCCAGGGGCCGAGCGGCGCGAAGGTGTCGTAGCCCTTGCCCTTGTCCCACTGGCCGCCGCGCTCGATCTGCCATTCGCGCTCGGAGACATCGTTGACGACGCAATAACCCGCCACATGGTCGAGCGCGCGCTCGCGCGAAACGTTGCGCGCCTCTTCGCCGATCACCACGCCAAGCTCGACCTCCCAGTCGACTTTCTTCGCACCCGGAGGAATCAGCACGTCGTCGTTGGGGCCCGTGATCGAGCTCGTTGCCTTGAGGAAGAGCACCGGTTCCCTGGGCTCGGGCATGTTCGATTCGGCGGCGTGGTCGGAATAGTTGAGGCCCACGCAGACGATCTTGCCGACGCTGCCGACGCAGGGGCCAAGACGGGTATTGGCGGGAACGAGCGGCAAGGTGGTGAGATCGAGTGCCGCGAGTTGGCGCAGTGCTGCCGCACCGAGGCTCTTGCCCGCTACATCCGGGACCACGCCCGAGAGGTCGCGCACGCGCCCCTCGCCGTCGATCACACCCGGCTTTTCTGCTCCCTTACTGCCCCAACGGACCAGCTTCATGCGGCGTCTCCCTGTTGATGTGTTCGTTGCCAGCCAATATAGGGGCGCCGCGATAGCCGAACAATCCGAAAGCCGCATGGGGCGATAGCGAAACCGGATCGCGCCCTTCGTAGCGTTATGCGCCATGAGTGCGCACAAAACAGAAGCCCGCGAGCGCCATGGCGCTC
>DATBXG010000747.1:0-4314 GCA_036514415.1 Paraburkholderia sp. | reverse complement strand
CAGTTCGCCGCCAGGTTCGCCGCCAGGTTCGCCGCCAGGTTCGCCGAAATCACCCAATCACGCCGTACAAGCGGCCACGGCGGCGCCATTGCCGCACGGCGCAAGCACCGTGCGGCTGCCGTCGTCGCAAGACTGGGAGGCGACCGCACCACCGCCGCTGCCGAACACGGCGGACGCCTCGGCGAATGCCGGCCCGGCGGCCACCGGGCCGGCCAGCAACGACAACAGCGTCGACGCGCAGGAACGCGCGATCGTGCAAAACGGGTGGAAGCACACCGCGCCGCCCGGCGCCACGCATTGAGCAGGACTCCATACCATATCGAAGTCTGCCGTACACCGTATCCAAGGCGGGAGAGAGACCATGCTGAAAACGACTCTGGCGGCGCTGGTTGGACTGGGCGCCCTGCTTTTCGCGACGCTCGCCGTCGCCGCATCGGCGGACGCGCACTACAGGATCGTGACCGGCCCGGAGCGCGGCACGTACATCCAGATCGGCCAGGACCTGGCGAAATGGGTTGCGCCGCAGGCCGGCATCGACCTCGAAGTGATTCCGTCGAAGGGCTCGGCGGAAAACGTCCAGCGCATGCGCTTCGAGCCCGGCGTGAAGTTCGCGCTCGTTCAATCGGACGTCTATCAGGCCTACGTCGATATGGCCAATTCCGGCAACGAAGACGCAGGTACGACGATTCGCCCGCTGCGGCTCATCATGCCGCTCTATGACGAAGAGATTTACTTCGTTGTCCGCAACGACTCGCCGATGAAGACGATCAATGAGATCAAGGACAAGGTGATCAGCGTTGGCCTGATCGGCAGCGGCACGGCTCAATCGGCAACGACGCTGTACCGCCTGATGTTCGGCGAGGCGATTCCCGAGCAGAACGCGCAGCATCTCAGCAACGAGGACGCGCTTGCCGCGCTGATCGTCAAGAAGATCGACGTGGCGATTATCGTGGCAGGCCAGCCCGCGAAGCTCTTCACCGACATGAACCCCGATCTGCTGCAGCAGATCCGCTTCCTGCGCGTCGACCCGAACGCCCCCGAAACGGCGCGCGCGAAGCAAACCTACTTTCCCGCGACGATACACGTATCGAGCTACCCCAACTGGCTCAAAGAGGACGTGCCGACATGGACGGTCAAGGCGTTTCTCGTCACCTATGACTACAATCTGCGCGATACGGTCGGCAACCTGAAACGCTTTGCCGATTCGCTCTGCCAGAACTTCGACAACCTGCAGGAGCACGGCCACCCGAAGTGGAAGCAGGTGAAGCTCGAACTGCCTGGCCTCGGCAAAGGGTGGCAATACTATCCGCCGGTCGAGCGGCGCCTGAAGGCATGCTTTGCGCATCGCGCCGCGATGCAGGCGGCCGGCGGCTCGGCCTCGCAGCAAGGCGCCACCGCCACGCAAAAGATCAATGGACGCCCATGCTCGGATCAGGAGCGACTGCTGCTGCTTTGTGGCAAGTAAATCGACGAGGAAGGTCGCATCCGGCACGGCGGTTGACGCCTCGTGCCGTCTCCTGCATGATCGACCCCATGAACGCGCACATGCCCACCACGACGACTACCACCACGACCGCTCCTGGCGGGTCGTGAGGTCGGTGCGCACACGTTAGATATCGTATCGATCACAAGGCCCCGCCAGCAATGGACGGGGCCTTGTCGTTTCTCCGTACGTTGCGGGCACAACCACCGGAGAACCACGATGTCCAGCCTCTCTCGCGAACGCCGCGCCCTCCTCATCGTCGATATGCAGGAAGGGCTGTTCAATGGCCCCGACAAGCCACATGACGCGCCGCGCGTTCTCGCCAATATCAGCCGGCTGATCGCCCACGCTCGCAACGCTCGGGCGCCAGTTTTCGCCGCACGCCACGTCGGCCCGCCCGGCTCGCCCATCGAGCCGGGCAGTCCGCTCACGCAACTGCTTCCGGCGCTTGGGATCGATCCGGCGATCGACACCGTGTTCGAAAAGCGCCGCCCCAACTGCTTTACCGGCACCGCGCTCGCGCAGTGGCTCTCCACCGCCAACGTTGGCGAGCTCGTCATAGCGGGCATGAAAACCGAGTACTGCGTCGACGCGACCTGCCGCGCCGCAGCCGACATGGGCTTTCACGCGCTGCTTGTCGCGGACGCCCATACGACAATGGATACGCCAGTACTGCCAGCCGCGTCGATCATCGAGCACCATAACCGCACGTTGAGCGGCCCCTTCGTCAAGCTCGTGAGCACGGCCTATTGCACGCGCGCCTGGAACCCTTCGAGCACGAGCTTGCCGCGCGAGCGGTTGGTTTCCAGGAGTTCATGAGCCCGGCGCAGGTTCGCCGCATTGATGGTCCCGAAGCGCTCGTTGAGCGTCGTGCGCAACACGCCTTCGTCGATGAGCGCCGCCATGCGGTCGAGCAGCTCATGCTGGCGAATCTGGTCTTCGGTCGAGAACATCGAGCGCGTGAACATGAACTCCCAGTGCAGCGCCACGCTCTTCGTCTTGAGCTTGCGGAAGTCGAACACCTCCGGATCGTCGATCAGCGCGAGATGCCCTTGCGGGTTGATCGACGCGACGATCTCGTCGAAGTGGCGATCGGTCTGGTTGAGGCTCGCCACATAATCCACGCCTTCAATGCCCATGCGCTTCAGTTCCTGCGAAATCGGCTTCGCATGATCGATCACGTGATGCGCGCCCAGCTCGCTCACCCACTTCGATGTCTCGGGCCGCGACGCCGTGCCGATTACGGTCAGGCCCGTGAGCTTGCGCGCCAGTTGCACGAGTATCGAGCCCACGCCGCCCGCAGCGCCGATCACAAGCAGCGATTTTCCGCTCGGCGCCGTCCCCTCAGGCACCCCGAGGCGGTCGAACAGCAGTTCCCACGCGGTGATGGAGGTGAGCGGCAACGCGGCCGCCTCGGCGAAGCTCAAGGTCTGCGGCATGTGACCCACAATGCGTTCGTCCACCACGTGCAGTTCGCTGTTGGTGCCCGGGCGCAGCAGCGAGCCCGCGTACCACACGCGCTCGCCCGGCTTGAACAGCGTCACGTCCTTGCCCACAGCGCGCACGACGCCGCTCGCGTCCCAGCCGATCACCTTCGGCTCGCCGCCTTCGGGCGCCTTGCCCGCGCGCACCTTGACGTCGACCGGATTGACCGACACCGCGTGCACTTCGACGAGCAGATCGCGCGGACCCGGCTGCGGCTCGGGCAGTTCGAGATCGAGCAGCGATTGAGCGTCGCCGATGGGGAGATTGCGGTAGTAACCAATCGCTTTCATCGTGAATACCTCCGGGAAGTCAATTTGCGGAAAGCCGGCGCTCTTGCGCGAGCGGCTCGAAGTGATACAGGTCGGGGTCGGCCGAAAAGTACGGCCACAGCGCATGCAGGAAGGTCTGGAAATCGCCGTGCATCATGAAGGCGCTTTGCGCGTCGAGGCTGTCCCATTCGACCTCCAGCACGTAACAGCCTTCGTCCTCGCACTGTGGGCCCAGGCGGTGCGCGCGATAGCCAGGCTTGTTCGTGAGCAGCGGGCACACGCGCCGCCACGCCGCCTCGAACTGCGAAATCCTGTCCGCTCGCAGGTAGAAGCGGCCGATTGCGACGATCATCTGAGCCTCCGTGCGGGCAGTGCCGTCCGTGTTGGAGGAATGATCGGCCAGCGTGCACGGCCCGCATAGCGGCAAACCGCGAATTCACCTTCAAAGCTGCGTTGAAGATCGCCGCGGTGGCGCGGTCAAGAGCGGGAGAGGCGGAGAAGGGGGGAATGGCGCATAGACGCGCGGCCCAACTGGGAGCGCACCGGGCACCGCATCAAACGTCAGGCGAGATACGCGGCTATGCGATCGCGCAGCAAATCGCGCAATGCGTTGACCGTCGGCGAAAGCATCGTGCGGTGCGCGCACACGAGATGCAGCGGCGCGACCTCGCCCTGAAACGCGTCGAGCGCGGTTTCGAGGCGGCCCGCCTTGAGATCGGCGAGCACGTCCAGACGCGACTTGTATGCAAGGCCATGCCCCGCCACGGCCCAGCGGCGCACGAGTTCGCCGTCGTCGCTGCTGCGGTCGCCGTGCACGCTTACGACGCTTGCGTCGTCGCCGCGATAGAAGGTCCAGCGGTCGTGCAGCATGTCGCTCAGCGCGAAACGCAGGCAGTTGTGGCGAGAGAGATCGGCGGGCGTTGCAGGCTTGCCGTGGCGCGCGAAATAGCCGGGCGCGGCACACAGCACGCGCCGGTTTTCGGGCGCGAGCGGCAGCGCCACGAGCGAGGAGTCTTCGGGCACGCCGTAGCGGATCGCCACGGCAACCGGGGAACGGAACATGTCGGTCACGTGGTC
>DATBXG010000746.1:0-2592 GCA_036514415.1 Paraburkholderia sp. | reverse complement strand
CAAGACCCACGCGCTGCGCCCCCGCAGCGACGTTCACCGACCCGCCGTGCGAACGCGCGACCTGATGCACGATGGCAAGTCCAAGGCCCGTGCCTTCCGTGTCTGCAGCGACCCGATAGAAGCGCTCGAATACGTGCGCGCGCGCCTCGGCTGGAATGCCGGGCCCGTTGTCCACCACCTGGAGCATGACCTCGTCCCCTTCGCACCGGCAGATGGCCGTCACGCGGCCGCCCGTCTGCGTGTAGCGGATGGCGTTGTCGATGAGATTGGCCACCAGCGAGGCCAGCAGGCCCTTGTTGCCCGCCACGGGCACACTGTCTGCGAGATCCGCGCCCAGATCGATGTCGCGCCGCTCCGCGGCCTGGACCATCTCTTCGAGCACCGAAGAAACCACCTCCGTGAGATCGACACGCGTCTGGGCGCGAGACGACGTCGCCATCGACTCCGCCTGCGCGAGCAAAAGCAGTTGATTCGTCAACTCCGCCATTTTCTGGCTGGTGCGGCGCACGCCCTTGAGGGCGTCGAAGAGCGCGGGATCGCGCGCGTCGCACTGACTCGCGAACTGCGTCTGCGTGGTGAGCAGCGTGAGCGGCGTGCGCAGCTGATGCGCCGCGTCGGCAATGAACTGACGCTGCATTGCGGCGTGAACCTTGAGCCGGGCGATGCATTGATTGATCGCATCGACGATCGGTCGCAGCTCCGATGGCAAATGATCGTGGCGGATCGGCTCGAGTTGCGCGGGCTCGCGGTCCGCCACGTCGTCCTTGAGCTTCATGAGCGGCCGCAATTCGAGCGTGAGCCCGAGCGGCACGAGCAGCACGACGAGCCCCAGCATGAGCCACTGCCGCAGGAGCTGAGGCCGCCACAGAGCGTCGATCATCGCCTGGCGCGACACAATCGTCTTGCCGACGATGACCGTGACGCGTTCGGCGCGGCCCGAGTCGTAGAGCAGCCGCTCGTAGGCCACGGCGCGTATCGGCTGGCCCGCATATGCACTGTCGTAGAACACGGGCTGCACCGCACTGCTCACGGGCGGCAGCGGCAGGTCCGGCGCGCCGCCCAGCAACCGCCCATTGCCGGCGAGCACCTTGTAGAAGACGTGATCCTGCCAGGGCGACTCGAACAGCTCCAGCGCCGCGGGCGGAATCGTCGCGTTGAGGGCGCCGTCATCCCAGCCGACGTCTTCGATGATCGTACGCGCGGAATCCAGCAGCGTATGGTCCTGCAGCAGATCCGCAGTTTGACGCGCGGCGTCGTACGACACGCCGCTCGTGACGACGACAAACGCGGCGAGCGGCACCAGCAGCCACAACAGCAAACGCGCACGCAGACTATGCACCATCTCACGCTCTCTCAGGTACAAAGCCGTCCGGCGGCTCAGCGCAGGACGGCATTCGTAGTGAATCGACTTCCGGGCCAGCTTCGCGGCTGGCGCAACCGCTTCCGCTCAAAACGCGGCGGGCCGCCATTTGAGCAGACGTCTTTCCAGCGCAGTCAGCAGGTAGTCCATTGCAAGCGCAACGACCGCAAGTACGATCATTGCCGCGAACACGCCGCTGGCATTGAACGCGCCCTGCGCCGTCGAGATCAGCAAACCAATGCCTTGCTTCGAGCCGAGGAATTCGCCGACCACGGCGCCGACCAGCGCGAAGCCAAAGCTCACATGCAGGCTCGCGAGAATCCAGCTAAGCGCAGAGGGAATCACGACCGAGGTCGTCACCTGACGGCGCGATGCGCCGAGAATCTGCGCATTGGCGATCATGTAGCGGTCGGCCTCGCGCACGCCCTGGAACGCATTGGCGAACACCACGAAGAACACCATCACGACGGCGAGCGCAACCTTCGACGCCATGCCGAGCCCGAGCGCGATCACGAACACCGAGCCGAGCACCACGCGCGGTATCGAATTGGCGATCTTGATGTACAGGCTGAACACGTCGGAGAGCAGCTTGTTGCGGCCGAGCACGATGCCGCAGACCACGCCTGCCACCGCGCCGATCAGGAAGCCGAGTATGGTTTCCTCGAGCGTGACCCAGACCTGCAACAGCAGCGGGCCTTGCGAGGTGCCGTTCTGGAACCAGTCGACAATCTGCAGGAAGATCAGCGACGGCATCGAAAAGAAGAACGGATCGATCCATTTGTTGCGCCCGGCGAGTTCCCAGCCGCCTAGCGCGACAACCAGCACGAGCACGCGCAGCCCGATGACGAGCGCGTGGCGCTGGCGGATGCGGCGTTGCGCGAGCCGCTCGACTTGTGCGAGCGACTTGCCGTCCAGTGTTGCTGTTGCGTGCGATGGCGTTGCAGGCGATGTCATGGGCGCTTTCCGTAGTTCGAGCGTGTCAGGCAATTTGCACCTCCTCGCGCAGGTCATGCCAGATGTCGCGCGAGATTTCCACGAAACGTGGGTGATAGCGGATTTCCGAAGTGACGCGCGGGCGTGGCAGGTCGATTTCGTAGACCTTCTTGAGCGTGGCCGGCCGCGCGGTGAGCACGAACACGCGGTCGGCCAGTGCGATCGCCTCTTCGAGGTCGTGCGTGACGAACACCACCGAGCCCGTGCCGCCCCACAGCTGCAGCAGTTCGTCCTGCATG
>DATBXG010000745.1:0-3083 GCA_036514415.1 Paraburkholderia sp. | reverse complement strand
CTCGCCGCGCCGCGCCGCGAACGACACGGGCTCGGCAAGCCCAGGCCCGAGCAGGCCCTTCGCTTCGAGCAGCACCTCGCCCGCTTCGCGCGGACGATAGCCGTACACGTCCTCGATCGAGCGGCCCACCATCGCGGCAATGAGCCGGTTGCGATCGAGATCGGCCACGGAATCGAACGTCTCGATACGCTTGCCGTCGCGGAACACCGTCACGCGGTCGCACAGCTCATAGACTTCGTCCATGCGGTGCGTGACGTAGATGATCGCGCGCCCGTCCGCGCGCAGCGCGTTGATGATGCGAAAGAGGTTTACGGTCTCGCGAGCCGAGAGCGAGCTGGTCGGTTCGTCGAAGGCGATCACGCGCGCGTCGCGCATGAGCGCCTTGCCGATCTCGATCATCTGCCGCTGGCCGATGGAAAGATTCTTCACTGGCGTGCGCGGATCGATGCGCTCGCCAAGGCGCTTGAGTTCGTCCATCGCGCGCTTGACGAGCGTGCCTTCATCGAGCACGCCAAGGCGGTTGGGCAATTGCCCGAGCATCAGGTTTTCCGCCACCGTCAGCTCGGGCACGAGATGCAGTTCCTGATAGATGATCGCGATACCCGCTTCGAGCGCCGCCTTCGTGGTCGTGAAGCGGTGCTCCACGCCACCCAGCTTGAGCGTGCCTTCCTGCGGCTGGTTCACGCCCGATAGCACCTTGAGCAGCGTGGATTTTCCCGCGCCGTTCTCGCCCATCAGGCCGTGCACCTCGCCCGCTCGCACGTCGAGCGCCACGCGGTCGAGCGCGCGCACGCCCGGGAAGCTCACGGTAATGCCGTCGAGCTCCAGATACGCGCGATGCCCCTGTTGAGCGACCGCATTTACGTCCCGCGCCGCGTTCGCTCGTGCCTGCGCGTTCGCGTGTGTCATCGTTTCAGTCATTGCATCCCTGCCCTTTCCCGTGCGCTTCTACGCAGTCCTTAGATACCCAGCTCGCTGCGCACGGCCGTCCAGTTCTCGCGCGTCATCAGCTTGCCGGTGGTCTGCGTGTCGGCAGCGGGCTGCTTGCCGTTACGGATCCAGTCGACGAGGTTCCCGGCGCTTTCCTTGCCGTGGTTCGTCGAGCTGACCGCGATCGTGCCATAGAAGCCCGTGGGCTGCTTCTTCTGGAACTCGGCGAACGCTTCGCCCGCGCCGTTGATGCCCACGCCGATCACGTCCGCAGCCGGGATGTGCAGCTGTTCGGTCGCACGCACGGCGCCCAGCACGCTTTCTTCGTTGAGCGCGAACACCACCCACTTCTTGATGTTCGGATGCTGGGCCAGCACCGGCGATGCCGCGTTGAAGCCGCCTTCGTCGTCGGTGGTCTTTTGCGGAGCGTCGAAGATGTTTTCCTTCTTGAAGCCGCCAGCCAGCAGCGACTGCGTCGCGCCGTCCGTGCGCAGCTTCGCCGTGGGCAGCTCATAGTCGGTAATCCGCAGCGCGCCCACTTCTTCCGGCTTCCAGCCGCGCTTCTTCATTTCGTCGGTGAGCGCCTGGCCCACCTGGTTGCCGATCTTGAACGCGGACATGCCGAGGTGCGGCACACTGGCGAGCGGCTTGCCCGACGAGTCGACGAGCTGGTCGTCCACCGTCACGAACTTCATGTTGTAGCGCTTTGCGCGCGCCTGGATAGCCGGTCCGAGACGCACGTCGGGCGCGCAGATCACGAAGCCCTGCGCACCTTGCGCGCCGAGGTTGTCGATGGCGGCGAGCACCTTCTCGCCGTCCGGCGTGCCGATGTTCACGACCGAGAAGTTCTCCTTCTGGCCGAGCGCCGTGGCGGCCTTCTGCTCGTTGATGAACCATGCCTGTTCCGGCATCTTCACGAGGAAGCCGATCTTCACGGGCGAGTCGGCGTGCGCCGCCACGTTCATGCCGAGCGGGGCGATGCACATCGCCGCGAATGCGGCGCGAAGGGTCAAACGGCGGATCTTGCTGGTCATGCTCCTGTCTCCTCAGGTGTGGTTTGCTGCGTCTGTAATGCTTGAAGGAAGCGTCTTTAATGCCCGAAGGCCTCGACTTCGACGTGCCTGCCGAGCAGGAATGCGTCCGCCACGAGGCGCAGCGGGCGCACGTCCACGTCGTCGGTGCCGTGGGCGATCAACCAGTGAAAACGCTCATAGAGCGCCGAATACTCCCGTTCCGCGTCGAGCGCGACCGGCTCGCCCGCAATCGCGAGGCGCTTGCCGCCTTCCGCGATCGAGAGCAGGCCGTCCGTGGTCTCCACGTCGATTTCCCATTGCTCGACGGGGCCATGGCGCCAGTCAAATTCGGCGCGCACGGGCACGCCATCGGTGTCGATGCAGTCGAGTTCCGCCGCGATCGGCGTTGCGCAGTCGGCCGGCACGTGCAACGTCGCGCCCTGCAGCAGCACTTCGCGCGGCAGGATGCGCGTGACGATGGAAAGCGCGTTGATGCCCGGATCGAACACGCCAAGGCCGCCCGGTTCCCAGATCCACTGCTGACCCGGATGCCAGCGGCGCACGTCTTCCTTCCAGCGCACGTGCACCGCGCGAATGGTGCGCTCGGCGAGCCACGCGCGCGCGGGTTCTACGGCGCTCGCGCAGCGCGAATGCCACGTGGTGAACAGCGTGCGCCCGCGCTTTTGCGCGAGTTCGCGCAGCGCCTCGACTTCGCTCACGCTCGCGCCAGGCGGCTTTTCCAGCATCACGTGCTTGCCCGCTTCGAGCGCGGCGCGCGCCTGCGCGTAACGCACTTGCGGCGGCGCGCACAGCGAGACGGCGTCGAGATCGGACTCGGCGGCCAGCAGCGCGCCGATGTCCTTGTAGTTGCGCACGTTCTCCACCTGCGCGTTGCGGCTCGCACTCGCGACGAGTTCGAAGCCCGGATTGCCCGCGATGGCGGGCAAATGCTGGTCGCGCGCAATCTTGCCGACGCCGACGATACCCAACGTATAGGACGCTTTCATGACGTATCTCCGCCCCTTCTGTTCAGGGAGATTTTTTATTCTGGATGACGAACGATTTATTTACCCCAGCGCAGCACGAGTGGATCGAGGCGGCGCGCAATGTCGATCAGCTCGGCGCGCGTCGCGGGATTCA
>DATBXG010000744.1:0-12717 GCA_036514415.1 Paraburkholderia sp. | reverse complement strand
TCGCCGCGGCGGGCGCGGTCTACACGACGCACATGCGAACTGAGTTCGACGCGATTCTCGAAGCGATGAACGAGGCGTACCACATCGGCAAGCATGCGCGCGTGCCGGTGGTGATCTCGCATCTGAAGTGCGCGGGCCCCTCGAACTGGGGGCGCAGCACGGAGGTGCTCGCGTCGCTCGAAAGCGCGCGCAAATATCAGCCGGTGGGTTGCGACTGCTATCCGTATAGCCGCAGTTCTTCGACGCTCGACCTCAAGCAGGTGACGGGCGACATCGACATCACGATCACGTGGTCCACGCCGCATCCGGAGCAGGCCGGCAAGCTCATCAAGGACATCGCGGCCGAGTGGGGCGTCTCGCAGCAGGAGGCGGGCAAGCGCCTGCAGCCGGCGGGCGCGGTGTACCACAACATGTCCGAAGACGACGTGCGGCGCATTCTTTCGCATCCGGCCACGATGGTCGGCTCGGACGGTTTGCCGAACGACCCGCTGCCGCACCCGCGTCTGTGGGGCGCGTTTCCGCGCGTGCTCGGGCACTACGCACGCGACGCCGCCTTGCTGCCGCTCGAAGAAGCGGTGCGCAAGATGACGGGCCTTTCGGCGCGGCGCTTCGGCCTCTCGCAACGCGGCGAGGTGCACGTGGGCTGGCACGCCGACCTCGTGCTGTTCGACCCCGCCCGCGTGCGCGACGCGGCGACCTTCGACAAGCCGCAGCAAGTGGCCGAAGGCATCGACGCCGTGTGGGTGAACGGCGTGCTCTCGTACCGCGACGGCCAGCCCACGGGCGAGCGCGCGGGCCACTTCGTCGCGCGCGGCAAGCGCGAGGCGCAGGCCGAGGCGAACGCCTTTTAAGCAGGCTTTATCTATCGAATTTCGACCCACGGCGCGCGCGTCCCAGGAAGCTGCGCGCGCCGCACGATCTCACAGGAGCAAACGATGAAACGAATTGGAGCGGAAGGCGGCAAGGGCCAGGGCGGACAACATCTGCCGTTCGCGCGCGCCGTGGAGGCCGATGGCTGGCTGTACGTATCGGGCCAGACGCCGATGGAAGGCGGCGAGGTGATCAACGGCGGTATCGTCGAGCAGTCGCACAAGGCCATCCAGAATCTTTTCGCTATCCTGAAGGAAGCCGGTTACGGCGCGGAGCACGTGGTGCGCTGCGGCGTGTGGCTCGACGACGCACGCGATTTCACGTCGTTCAACAAGGTGTTCCGCGAGTACTTTGGCGAGCATCCGCCCGCACGTGCCTGCGTGCAGTCGAGCATGGTGGTGGACTGCAAGGTCGAGATCGATTGCGTGGCCTACAAGGCGCCCGCCGGGAAGTAAGGGCGCGGCGTCACGCACGAAGCGCCGAACGAAGCGGCTGCCGGAGTGATCCGGCAGCCGCTTTTTCTTGCGCGCCGCTCTCGCGCGGGGCGGCGGCGGTGATGCGCAGCCCGGCCTTCATGCCGGCGGCCACGGCCCTGGCGATGAGCGAATCGCTTCTGCCCCTCTTTAGCCGTTCGGCAGAGGACAACTGTTTCGCTGATTTTCCCAATATATGAGCGACCCAATCACATATTGGAGAACTCGAAAAAACCTGCCTACAATCCAGTCCATCCGACATGCCGCGACTGACACGTGCGCGGCAAACAGCGTCGGCAGACCCAGATAAATCCGGCGCACGCGCAAGACGCGGAGCGAACCGGACCGCAAAGGAGACGTTCGCCATGCTTCAGCCAGCGCAATGCGCGACCACGCGCCGTCCGCCGCTACATGCCCGATGTGCCCCGGCCGCCGCCCAGGCGCCCGGCCGTCTCCCGAAGCAGGGCTCGCGCGCCGCCTGACGGCACGCGCCTCCAATCGTCTCTCTTCATCGCCGCCGCCATGAACAAAGCGATGTCTTCCACGCTCGCCGCGAACCTCCCCGACGAGGCCGCACCGGCAACCTCCGCGCAAGCGCAGCCGAAAGCCCGCCCCGCCGCCGATGAAATCGGACTCGCGAGCACGCTGCTCGACGGCTCGATGCAGCAGGCCGGCACCCAGACGCTCCTGCGCGGTCTCGCGATTCTCGAAGCCGCCGCCGCCGGCGTGCGCGACCTGCGCTCGTTCGGCGCGGTGCTCGGCACGACGCGCAGCACCACGCATCGCCTCGTTTCCAGCCTCGTGCAGGCGCGCTATCTGCGCCAGGTGCAGGGCGGTTATCTGCTCGGTCCGAAGCTCATCGAACTCGGCACGATCGCGCTCGAGCAGATGCCGCTCACGGCCGTTGCCCGCCCGCATTTGCAGGTGCTCGCCGACGCAACGCTCGACACGATCCACCTCGGCGTGCGCGACGGCGACGACGTGCTGTACATCGACAAGATTCCCGGCCAGCGCGGCCTCGAAATGCGTTCGCGCGTCGGGCACCGCATGCCGCTCGCGTCCACGGGCATCGGCAAGGCGATGATGCTCGACCTCGCGCCGCAAACCTGGCGCGAACTCTTCGACGCGTCGCGCCGCGCGCTCGCGGGCGTGAGCTTCCGTCCCGATCACAGCCTCGAACCCGATACCTTCCTCAAACGCATGGCGACCTACTCGGCGGGCGGGTACACGTTCGATCTGGAGGAAAACGAAATTTCCATCCGCTGCGTGGCGGCGCCCGTGCGCGACGCCTCTGGCGCGATCGTGGCGGCACTTTCGGTGGCGAGCACGATTCCCTACATGCCGCTGGAGCGCATGGATGAACTGATTCCGGTCGTGCAGCGCGAGGCGCGCGCGATTTCGCAGGAGCTGGGCTGGCGCGCGCCGCAGCCCACCACACGCAGGATTCGTCGATGAAAGCGCGCGAGAAGCACGCAACCGGCGCGGCCGTCGGCGTCGGTGACGGCGCCGTCGCCCGCGAAGCCGCGCTGATCGCGCTCGACTGGGGCACGACTTCGCTGCGCGCGTATCTGTTCGATGCGGCGGGCAAGGTGATCGCCACGCGCGTTTCGACGGCGGGCATCATGAACCTGCCCGTCCCCGCCGAAGAAGGCGGCTTCGACGCCGCCTTCGACGAAGCGTGCGGCGTGTGGCTCAGGGAGGCGCCCGCGCTGCCCGTGCTGGCGGCGGGCATGGTGGGCAGCGCCCAGGGCTGGGTGCAGGCGCCCTACGTCGAAACGCCCGCTAGCGCGCAGGCGCTGGTGGCGGGCATCGTGCGGGTGCGCGCAGCAAGTGGTGTCGAAGTGGCCGTGGTGCCAGGCGTGCTGGAGCCGGGCGCGCTGCCTAACGTGATGCGCGGCGAGGAAACGCAGATTTTTGGTGCGCTGGGTGGATCGAGCGACGAGGCGCTGCAAACGTCGTTGATCGGCCTCCCCGGCACGCACGCGAAGTGGGTGGTGGTGGAGGGCGAGCGCATTGCGCGCTTCTACACCTTCATGACGGGCGAGGTCTACGCAGCGCTTTGCGCGCATACGATCCTGGGCCGCACGATGAAGCATCCGGCCGAGCCCGACACCGCCGCGTTCCTGCGCGGCGTGAACGTGGCGCGCGAGCAGGGCTGCGTGGGTCTGCTCGCCACGGCGTTCAGCACGCGCACGCTCGGCCTCACCGGACAGCTTGCCGCCGACGAGCAGCCCGACTATCTCTCGGGCCTCGTGATCGGCCACGAACTGGCGGGCCTCGAAGCGGCGCTCGCGCGGCGCGACGTGGCGCTCGCCGGCTGCGCGCCGCAACTCATCGGCGCCGAAGCGCTGTGCGAGCGCTACCGCATGGCGCTTGGCGCATTCGGCTGCGGCGGCGCGCACCTCGTGCGTCAAGCGACCGAGCATGGGCTGTGGCGCATCGCCGTGCAGGCGGGGCTTGTCGCGCCGCGCTAGTGCGTGCCGGCGAACCGAACCAGACACGAAGCCAAGCAACAGGAAGCCGACATGGAACCCGAACTGAACCTGCCCGCCCCGTACACGCCGCACGCGGGCTTCGTCGCCGCCTTCGGCGCGTGCCGCATGATCGCGATCGTGCGCGGCATCAAGCCCGCCGAGGCCGCCGAGCATGGCCGCGCGCTTTACGAAGCGGGCTTCCGGATCATCGAGGTGCCGCTGAACTCACCGCAGCCGTTCGACAGCATCGCGGCGCTGCGCGAAGCGCTTCCCGAGGACGCGATGATCGGCGCGGGCACCGTGCTCACGACCGGGCGCGTGCGCGACGTGAGGGAAGCGGGCGGCGAGCTGATCGTGATGCCGCACGCCGACACCGACGTGATCCTCGCCGCGAAGCTCCAGGGCCTCGCGTGCGTGCCCGGCGTCGCCACGCCGACCGAGGCGTTCGCCGCGCTCGAGCACGGCGCGGACGCGCTCAAGATGTTCCCCGCCGAGCAGCTCGGCCCGGCCGTGACGAAGGCATGGCGCGCCGTGATTCCGCCGGTGGTGCCGCTCCTGCCCGTGGGCGGCGTGAAGCCGGACAACATGGGGCCGCAACTCGCTGCGGGCGCGAGCGGCTTCGGCCTTGGCTCGGCGCTCTACAAGCCGGGCCAGGACGCGGCCGCGACGCGCGCGAACGCGCTGGCCTTCATTGAAGGCTGGCGGGTGACGCAACTGAGCATGCACGGAGCGCAAAAGTGAATCGTCTCGCGGGCAAGGTCGCGCTCGTGACCGGCGCCGGACGCGGCATCGGCGCGGCGATCGCGCGCGCGTTTGCAGCCGAGGGCGCGGCTGTCGTGCTCGCGGAGCTGGACGGCGCGACGGCCGAAGCCACGGCGCGCGAGATCGCCAGCGCTTTTGAAGGCGCGCAAACGCTCGCCGTGCAAACCGACGTGACGCAGCCCGCTTCTGAGCCCACTTCGGTGCGCGCCGCCGTGGAAGCGGCGCAACGCGCGTTCGGGCCGGTGGACGTGCTCGTGAACAACGCCGGCATCAACGTGTTCGCCGACCCGCTCACGATGACCGACGACGACTGGCGCCGCTGCTTCGCCGTCGATCTGGACGGCGTATGGAACGGTTGCCGCGCGGTGCTGCCGGCCATGGTCGAACGGCGCGCGGGCAGCATCATCAACATCGCCTCGACGCACGCGTTCCAGATCATTCCGGGCTGCTTCCCCTACCCGGTGGCGAAGCATGGCGTGATCGGGCTCACGCGCGCGCTCGGCATCGAGTACGCGCCGAAGAACGTGCGTGTGAACGCGATTGCGCCGGGTTATATCGAAACGCAGCTTACGCATGACTGGTGGAACGCACAGCCCGACCCCGAAGCGGCGCGCAAGGCCACGCTCGATCTGCCGCCGATGAAGCGCATCGGCCGCCCGGAGGAAGTCGCGATGACGGCGGTGTTCCTGGCCTCTGACGAAGCGCCGTTCATCAACGCGAGCTGCATCACGATCGATGGCGGGCGCACGGCGCTGCATCACGAATGAGCGATCAGGAAAAGTAATTCGCAGCACGAAGGATACGCGAGGTTGGCAAGAACACGCAGGAATCCGCCGAAGCGCTGGCCGCGCGCTTCGACGGGAAAAAGAAGAGGCGGCCGATACCCTTCCCGTGACTGAAGAAGACAGGAGACTGACAAATGCAACGACGCATCTTTCTGACGCTGGTGGCTGCCGCCGCCACTGCCGTGTTCGCGCAAGCGCCCGTCGCGCAGGCCGCCGACCAGGTGAAGATCGGCTTTCTCGTGAAGCAGCCCGAAGAGCCGTGGTTCCAGGACGAATGGAAGTTTGCCGAGATGGCCGCGAAGGAAAAGGGCTTCACGCTGGTGAAGATCGGTGCGCCCTCGGGCGAGAAGGTGATGAGCGCGATCGACAACCTGGCCGCTCAAAAGGCACAGGGTTTCATCATCTGCACGCCTGACGTGAAGCTCGGACCGGGCATCGTTGCCAAGGCCAAGGCCGACAAGCTCAAGATGATGACGGTGGACGACCGTCTCGTGGACGGCGCCGGCAAGCCGATCGAGGCCGTGCCGCACATGGGCATCTCTGCATACAACATCGGCAAGCAGGTGGGTGACGGCATTGCCGCCGAAATCAAGAAGCGCGGCTGGGACATGAAGGACGTCGGTGCGATCGACGTGACCTACGAGCAACTGCCGACGGCGCATGACCGCACGAGCGGCGCGACCGACGCGCTCGTGGCCGCTGGCTTCCCGAAGGCGAACATCATCGCCGCGCCGCAAGCGAAGACCGACACGGAAAACGCGTTCAACGCCGCCAACATCGCGCTCACGAAGAACCCGCAGTTCAAGCACTGGGTGGCCTACGGCCTGAACGACGAAGCCGTGCTCGGCACCGTGCGCGCAGCGGAAGGCCGCGGCTTCAAGGCCGACAACATGATCGGCATCGGCATCGGCGGTTCGGACTCGGCGCTCAACGAGTTCAAGAAGCCGCAGCCGACGGGTTTCTACGGCACGGTCATCATCAGCCCGAAGCGTCACGGCGAGGAAACCTCGGATCTGATGTACTCGTGGATCACGCAAGGCAAGGAGCCGCCGCTGCTCACGCTCACGACGGGCATGCTGGCCACGCGCGACAACGTGGAGAGCGTGCGTCAGCAGATGGGTCTCGCCTCGAAGTAAAGGCTTGATGGAAGGGGTTTGAGGTGTTTCCCGCTGCGGGACGGTCCGCAGGGTTCGCAGGTTTCATGACCTGCCGGCCGTACCCGCAGCGTATCGAATGAGAGGAAACCGAAGTGTCAGCGACACTGCGTTTTGACAATATCGGCAAGGTGTTCCCAGGCGTGCGCGCGCTCGACGGCGTGTCGTTCGAAGTGAACGCGGGCGAGGTGCACGGCCTCATGGGCGAGAACGGAGCGGGCAAGTCCACGCTCCTCAAGATACTCGGCGGCGAATATCAGCCCGATTCCGGCCGCATCCTGATGGACGGCAACGAGGTGCACTTCTCCGATGCGGCAGCCTCGATCGGCGCGGGCATCGCGGTGATACACCAGGAATTGCAGTACGTACCCGACCTCACGGTCGCCGAAAACCTGCTGCTCGGCGCGCTGCCCAACGCGCTCGGCTGGGTGAAGCGCGGCGAAGCGCGCAAGTTCGTGCGCGAGCGTCTCGCGGCGATGGGCGTGGATCTCGATCCGTCCGCGAAGCTGCGCAAGCTCTCCATCGCGCAGCGCCAGATGGTGGAAATCTGCAAGGCGCTCTTGCGCAACGCGCGCGTGATCGCGCTCGACGAGCCCACCAGCTCGCTTTCGCACCGCGAGACCGAAGTGCTGTTCAAGCTCGTGCGCGAACTGCGTGCGGACAACCGCGCGCTCATCTACATCTCGCACCGCATGGACGAGATCTACGAGCTGTGCAATGCCTGCACGATCTTCCGCGACGGCCGCAAGGTTGCGTCGCACGAGAAGCTCGAAGAGGTGAAGCGCGAGACGCTCGTGGCAGAGATGGTGGGCCGCGAGATCAGCGACATCTACAACTATTCGCCGCGCGAGCATGGCAACGTGCGCTTCGCCGTGCGCGGCGTGGAAGGCCATCCGCTCAACGCGGCGGCCAGCTTCGAGGTGAAGTCGGGCGAGATCGTCGGCTTTTTCGGCCTCGTGGGCGCGGGGCGCAGCGAGCTGATGCAGCTGATTTACGGCACGCACAAGCGGCGCGCGGGCGAGATCGAGCTGGATGGCAAGACCATTCGCGTGAAGAGTGCGAGCGACGCGATCCGCCACGGCATCGTGCTGTGCCCGGAAGACCGCAAGGAGCAGGGCATAGTTGCGATGGCAACGGTCTCGGAGAACATCAACATCAGCTGCCGCCGCCACTTTCTGCGCGCAGGCATGTTCCTCGACCGCAAGAAGGAAGCCGAAACGGCGGACCGCTTCATCAAGCTTCTGAAGATCAAGACGCCGAGCCGCCGCCAGAAGATCCGCTTTCTCTCGGGCGGCAACCAGCAAAAAGCGATTCTTTCGCGCTGGCTTGCCGAACCGGACTTGAAGGTCGTGATTCTCGACGAGCCGACGCGCGGCATCGACGTCGGTGCGAAGCATGAAATCTACAACGTGATCTACCAGCTCGCCGCGCGCGGCTGCGCGATCGTGATGGTGTCATCGGAGTTGCCGGAAGTGCTCGGCGTGTCGGATCGCATCGTGGTGATGCGCGAAGGCCGTATTTCGGGCGAGTTGCCGCGCAGCGCGGCGAGCGAACACGCGGTGCTGGACCTTGCGCTGCCCAGGCGCACGCAAGCGAGAGCCGCATGAGTGGACGGGGAGGAGTGACTGAAATGCAAGCAAGAGAAAACCTGGCGGCTGAAAGTGCCAAGAGCGTCGCCGACGCGCTGATTCCGAGTCCCACCGACAAGCAGAAGTGGTGGCAGCAGATCACCGAATACAGCCTGATCGTGATCTTCGTGGTCATGTTCATCGTGATGTCGCTGACGGTCGATCACTTCTTCTCGATCGACAACATGCTCGGCCTCGCGCTGTCGGTCTCGCAGATCGGCATGGTGGCCTGCACGATGATGTTCTGTCTCGCCTCGCGCGACTTCGACCTTTCCGTGGGCTCGACGGTTGCGTTCGCTGGCGTGCTCTGCGCGATGGTGCTCAACGCCACGAACAACACGTTCATCGCCATCGTCGCGGCGGTTGCGGCGGGCGCCGCGATCGGTTTCGTGAACGGCGCGGTGATCGCGTACCTGCGCATCAACGCGCTGATCACCACGCTCGCCACGATGGAGATCGTGCGCGGCCTCGGCTTCATCGCCTCGCACGGCCAGGCCGTGGGTGTGTCGTCCGATACGTTCATCGCCATGGGCACGGCCTCGCTATTCGGCGTGCAACTGCCGATCTGGGTCACGCTCGTCTGCTTCATCGTGTTCGGCGTGATGCTCAATCAGACGGTGTACGGGCGCAATACGCTCGCAATCGGCGGCAACCCGGAAGCTTCGCGGCTCGCCGGTATCAAGGTCGAGCGCACGCGCGTGTGGATCTTCCTGATCCAGGGCGCGGTGACGGCGCTCGCCGGCGTGATCCTCGCCTCGCGCATCACCTCGGGCCAGCCGAATGCGGCCGAAGGCTTCGAGCTGAACGTGATCTCGGCATGCGTGCTGGGCGGCGTGTCGCTGCTGGGCGGCCGCGCGACGATCTCGGGCGTGGTGATCGGCGTGCTGATCATGGGCACGGTCGAGAACGTGATGAACCTGCTCAACATCGACGCGTTCTACCAGTACCTCGTGCGCGGCGCGATCCTGCTCGCGGCGGTGCTGCTCGACCAGCTGAAGAACCGCGGCGCGCGCGATTGAAATACCTACTGAGCGATTCATCAGGAGCCCAACACGATGTCGTCACCTGCTAACGCGCTCACGCGCCACGCGCACGAAAACTACGCGCGCTATCCGAGCCTTGCCGACCGGGTGGTGCTCATCACGGGCGGCGCGACCGGCATCGGTGCGTCGTTCGTCGAGCACTTCGCCGCGCAGGGCGCGCGCGTGGCGTTTTTCGACATCGACGCGAGCGCGGGCAAGGCGCTTGCCGACGAACTCGGCCGGTTGAGCCAGGATCTGCGCCACAAGCCGCGATTTGCCCATGTCGATCTCACCGACATCCCGGCGCTGCGCGCCGCCATCGCCGACGTGAGGGCGGCGCTCGGACCGGTCGAAGTGCTGGTGAACAACGCGGCCAACGACAAGCGCCACACGCTGGCCGAAGTCACGCCGGAGTCGTTCGACGCGGGCATTGCCGTGAACGTACGCCATCAATTGTTCGCGGCGCAGGCCGTGGTCGAGGACATGAAGCAGGCGCGCGCGGGCTCCATCATCAATCTGGGCTCGATCAGCTGGATGCTCAAGAACGCGCAGTATCCGGTGTATGTGATGGCCAAGTCGGCGGTGCAGGGCCTCACGCGCGGGCTCGCAAAGGACCTCGGGCCGTACGGCATTCGCGTGAATTCGCTCGTGCCGGGCTGGGTCATGACGGACAGGCAGCGGCGCCTGTGGCTCACAGACGAAGGCCGAGAGGACATCAAGCGCGGCCAGTGCATCGACGCCGAACTGCTGCCCGAAGACCTCGCGCGCATGGCGCTCTTTCTCGCTGCCGACGACAGCCGCATGATCACCTCGCAGGACATCGTCGTGGACGGAGGCTGGGCATGAGCGCGAACGAAGGCGCCTCGGACGAGGCCGTGGCCGAGCTGCTCGTCCACTCGAAATGCGAGCTGGGCGAGGGCGCGACCTGGTGTGCGCGCAGCGGCCGGCTTTACTGGGTCGACATCTCGAACAAGCGTCTCGCGCGCTACGACACGCGCGACGGCAAGCACATGACGTGGGAGCTGCCGGAGCGGCTTGCGTGCTTCGCGCTGTGCGAAGACGAGCGCACGCTGCTACTGGGCTTCGCCTCGCGTCTCGCGTTCTTCGACCTGGAGACGGGGGCGATCGAAGACATCGTGGAGGTCGAGCCCGGCGTGCCGACGCGCCTGAACGACGGACGTTGCGACCGCCAGGGGCGCTTCGTGTTCGGCACGAAGTACGAGGGAACGCCCAGGCGGGCTATTGGCGGCTTCTATCGCCTGAATCACGATCTCACGCTGGAACGCCTGCCGCTGCCCGCGCCCGCGATCTCGAACAGCATCGCGTTCAGCCCGGACGGCGCGACCATGTACTACTGCGATTCACCCACGCGCGAGATTCGCGCATGCGATTACGGCGCGGATGGAACGATTGCAAACGAACGCTCTTTCGCGACGCTTGCTGACGATACCGGGGTGCCCGATGGCTCCACCGTCGATGCCGAAGGCGGGCTCTGGAATGCGCAGTGGGGCGGCGAGCGCGTGGTGCGTTACGGCGCCGATGGCGTGGAAACCGAGCGCGTAAAGATTCCCACAGCGCAGCCAAGCTGCGTTACGCTCGGCGGTGCGCTGCTGGACACGCTTTACGTCACGAGCGCGCGCGAGGAAATGGAGGAGGAGGCCCTCGCACGCGAGCCGCATGCGGGCGGCGTGTTTGCGGTTCGAGTCGGCCGCCTGGGCCTTGAGGAACCGCGGTTTCAAGGGCGCCGGCGTACCTGAGCCTCGCGCCTTCCAGCGCTGCCTGAAAGACACATGCGAGACACCTGCGAGGCACTTGCGCGGTTTCTCCAGACATTTGGAGAGCATCGTCCACGGCTGCGAGGCAAACCGCAACAGGCCGCGCGCAGCGCAAGCAGACGGATAGTCGTTGCAGTTCGGCAACAGATGCAGGCGATCGATAGTGTGCAGTTGGCTTTGCCAGTACCACTAGAAGGGCGAACACAAGAAGCGGCCAGCGGTGCGTGCGAAAACGGTTGATGTGCAGGCAAACCGGCAAACGCATGGCGTCGACAGGCCACCAGTGAGCCGCCTCTTGCGGCGGCAATCAAACTTGCCTCTCGAGGAGCATCTTATGAGTGTCGCGAATTCCGCTGTGCGTCGACCTACCCGTTCCAGTTCTGTTACCGCAGGCGCCGCCGCTACGGTGCCGGACGCGCCGTCTTCCGCTGCTGTCTCACCTGCCGCCGCCGCGCGCCGCGCGCGGCTCGAAGCCGCCACCCATCCTGTCCTGCCGGGGCCCAGCACCTCGGCCGTCGCGATCGGTGCGGCGGGCACGAGCGACGTAGCCTGCGTGACCCTTGCGAACGCGTATCTGAGGCTCGACGTCGCGCCCCAACTGGGCGGCGGAATCACGCGCTTCGACTGGCGCAGCGAAGGCGCGTTCGAGCCGGTGTTCCGCCGCTGCGAGCGCGTAAGCGCGCGCATGGACCCGAACGAGCTTGCGTGCTACCCGCTGCTGCCGTATTCGAATCGCATCGGCGAAGGGCGCTTTCACTTCGGCGGGCGCGATGTCGAAGTGCCGCGCAATCGCGCCAGCGAGCCGCTCCCCATACACGGCGACGGCTGGCTCGCACCCTGGAGCATCGAAAGCGCCGATCGCGAAAACGTGCGCCTCGTGCTCGACCGCAGCGACGGCGACCCCTACTCGTATCGCGCGGCGCTCACCTATGCGCTCGACGGCGCGACGCTCACGATCGCGCTCGAAGTGGAGAACACGGGCCGCGACGCGCTGCCGTTCGGACTCGGCGTCCATCCGTTCCTTGCGCGCGACGCGAGCACCGAGCTTTCGGCGCCCGCGAGCGGACTGTGGCTCTCGGGCCAGGACTGGCTGCCGGTGCGCCACGTGCCCGCACCGCCGGCCTGGCAGTTCGGCGTCGCCTATCCGCTGCCGGCGCAGCTCGTGAATCACGCGTTCAGCGGCTGGAGCGGGCGCGCCGCCGTGGTTTGGGAGCGCCGGCGGCTCTCGCTGTCCATTTGCGCCAACACGGACTATTACGTGCTCTACACGCCGCCCGGCGCCGACTTCTTCTGCTTCGAGCCCGTCGATCATCCAATCAACGCCGTGAACCTGCGCGGTGGCGCTGACGCAAACGGCATGACCGTGCTTGCGCACGGCGAGCGGCTCGTGCGGCGCTTCAGCTTTACGGTGGAGCGCATGGACATGCGGGCGGCGGCCAGCCCGCACCGCGCCGGGGCGCGCGGCCGGTCGGGCGCGCGAGGTGCCAAGGGGGCGCGCTTGCGCGCCTGAGCGCACACGATATTCGTCGGTTGAAAGCGCGCCGTGGCCGGTCTGGCCGCGGTGCAGCTTGCGGCGATGGGAGCGGCCGTAAGCGTCGGGAAGCGCCCGGTCCCAAGCCGGGTAAAATACGCGCCGTTTCTCTTCACCGGCTCGCTCGCCGCGAGCGCTCACCATGACCTCCTTCACCCAGACCCTCAGCGCCGCCTGGCAGCGCACCGGCTCGCTGTTGTGCGTAGGCCTCGACCCTGAGCCCACGAAGTTTCCCGCCGCGCT
>DATBXG010000743.1:0-9629 GCA_036514415.1 Paraburkholderia sp. | reverse complement strand
GCTCCCGATGGCGGCCTCGAGTTCGACGAGCGCTTCTTCATCGAGTGGCCGAAGTCGCACCGGCCACACCAGATCCGGCTCGAAGGCGGCGATTGCTCATCTGATTCGTACTGCTATCCATAAGCTCGGAGCCCGGTATGGAGGAAGTCTTCGGCGCGCATTGGGGCGCGTGGGCAGCCGTGGTGGGCAGCGGCATCTTTCACGGCGTGAACCCGGCAATGGGCTGGCTCTTCGCGACCGCGCTCGGTCTGCAGCGCGGAAGCCGTGCGGCGCTGCTGCTCGCGTTGCCGCCCCTTGCGCTCGGCCATGCTGCATCGGTCCTGTTGTTCACGAGTTCCACGGCGGCGCTCGGCGCACACTTGCCGGGCGCCTCATTGCATTGGGGCCTGGGCGCGCTGCTGATTGCGTGGGCCGCGTGGCAGCACGCGTATGGGCACCGGCACCGCGTGCGCGTGGGAATGACCGTGGGCTTCGTCGGGCTCGTGGCGTGGTCGGCGCTGATGGCGACGCTGCACGGCGCGGGACTCATGCTGATGCCGGCCATGTTGCCGTTGTGCGGCGGCGTGGGGGGCGCGGCGAACCCGCTTGCGCTCTCGTTTGCGTTTACCGCGCTGCATACGCTCACCACGCTCGCCACCACTGGCGCGATCGCCCTGCTCGCCTATGAGTATCTCGGGCTCGGCGTGCTGCGGTGCGGCTGGATCAATTTCGACTGGCTATGGCGCGGGGCGCTCGTCGCCACCGGCACGCTGATGATTGCGACGGCGTGAGGCTCAACTCCCCGCCGGATAGTCCGTCCCAAGACTCAGCTCACGCCACGCTTCGATAGCGGCACGCCAGCGCCGATCGCCCGGCCCATGTACCATACTGCGCCTGGCGCCACGACAGATTTCAGCGCGCCCCGATTCAACAGTCCTCTGCCGGAGAAGAAACCCGATGTCCACCGTCACCGCGCCCGCGCACCTTGAAGCCGATATCACTGCTGCCATGCGCGCCCTCGAAGCGCGCTATGGCACGCCGTGGTCTGCGCCGCTGCCGGCCTGGAACGAAACGCTCGACACGCTGCTCGCGCATCGCTCGGTGCGCAACTACGCCAACCGCGCGTTGCCCGACGGCACGCTCGAAACGCTGATCGCCGCGGCGCAGTCGGCCTCGACCTCGTCGAACCTGCAAACGTGGAGCGTGGTCGCCATCGAGAACCCCGAGCGCAAGGCGCGCCTCGCAGAGCTTGCGGGCGGCCAGTCGCACGTTCGCGCCGCGCCGCTCTTTCTCGTCTGGCTTGCAGACCTCGCGCGCCTCGAAGCCGCCGGTGCGCGCAGCAGTGCAAGCGTCGAAGGTCTGCATTACATGGAAACGCTGGTTGTCGGCATGATCGACGCCGCGCTCGCCGCGCAAAACGCCGTGGTCGCGCTCGAATCGCTCGGCATGAGCGCCGTATATATCGGCGGCATCCGCAACCAGCCCGAGCAGGTGGCCGCCGAACTCGGCCTGCCGCCGCGCGTGCTGCCTGTGTTCGGCCTGTGCGTGGGCTATCCCGACGAAACGCGTCCCGCGGATGTGAAGCCGCGTCTGCCGCAGGAAGTCGTGCTCCATCGCGAGCAATACGACGCGCCCTCGCAAGCGGCTGCAATTGCACAGTACGACGAAGTAATGGGCGGCTTCCAGACCGCCCAGGGATTGAGCGCGGCGGGCTGGACCTCGCGTTCGCTCGCGCGCTGGCGCAGCCGCGAGTCGCTGCACGGCCGGGACCGCTTGCGCGACGCGCTCAATGCGCTGGGCTTCGAGCTGCGCTGAACGCCGCCGCGCACCGCTTGACATCGCAGGCGACGAAGTACGACGCCACTCAGGAGAAACGCAAATGAAAGTTGCCGTCATGGGCGCGGGCGCGGTGGGCTGCTTTTTCGGCGGCATGCTGGCGCGCGCGGGACACGATGTGGTTTTGATCGGCCGGCCCCAGCATGTCGAGGCCATCGCGCGAGACGGGCTGCGCCTCGAAGCCCAGCAGTTCGACGAGCGCATCGGTGCGCCGCATCTCACCGCCAGCACCGAAGCCTCTGCGGTCGCTGGGGCCGAACTCGTGCTGTTCTGCGTGAAGTCGACCGACACCGAAAGCGCGGGCGCCGCGATCGAGCCGCATCTGCGCGCGGACACGCTCGTGCTCACGCTGCAGAACGGCGCGGATAACGCGGAGCGCTTGCGCACCGTGATCCCGCAAGACGTGGCGGCCGCGGTGGTGTACGTCGCCACCGAAATGGCGGGCCCCGGCCACGTGCGCCATCACGGTCGCGGCGAGCTGTTGATCGAGCCGTCGCGCGCGAGCGACGCCACCGCACGCACGCTCGTCGACGCGGGCGTTCCCACGGAAATCTCGCCCAACGTGCGCGGCGCGCTCTGGGCCAAGCTGATCGTGAACTGCGCGTACAACGCGCTCTCCGCCATCACGCAACTGACATACGGGCGTCTGATTCAGGGTGCGGGCGTGAGCGACGCGATGCACGACGTCGTGGCCGAGTGCGTGGCCGTCGCCCAGGCCGACGGCGTGACGCTGCCGCCCGACGTCGAAGGCGCAGTGACGCGCATCGCGCAGACCATGCCGGGCCAGTACTCGTCCACGGCGCAGGATCTCGCGCGCGGCAAGCGCAGCGAGATCGATCACCTCAACGGTTATGTCGTGCGGCGCGGCGCGGCGTTGGGCGTGCCCACGCCTGCGAACCGCCTGCTGCAAACGCTCGTGCACCTTATCGAAGACAAGGCGCACGCGGCGATCTAGCGCCCGCGCACCGGAAGCGAAGAATCAGCGGTCGAACACGAGCAGCGTGGACGTGGCGGACGCGTAGAGCTTGCCCTGCGCATCCGTGATGCTGGCCTCCGTGAATGCGGCGCGGCGGCCGATGCTGAGCACGCGCCCTTCGGCGCGCACGAGCCCTGTATCGGCGGTCATGGGCCGGTGATACGCGACCTTCAACTCCAGCGTGGTGTAGGCCTGATTCGGGCCGAGGCGCGAGTGCGCGGCGCATCCGCAAGCGGAATCGAGCAGCGTGGCGGCATAGCCGCCGTGCACGGTGCCGATGGGGTTGTACACGTGAAACCCGGGTGTGCTGGCGAATACGGCCCGGCCCTCTTCGACCTCGACGAGTTCGAATCCGAGCGTTGCGCCAATGGATGGGCCACGGCCCCCTTGCAGCATGCGTTGCAACTGTTCGAGGCCGGTCAGGCCGGCGGGCAATTCAGTCATGAGGTTCATCGAGGCGGTCTCCGTCTAACGTCGCGCGTCCGTTCGCGCCCGTTCGATCCGCCATCGTAACGCTTTTAGAACGATCGTGCTTAAATTATCGCGCGACTCGATTCAGGCCTCGATTCATTGCATTCAGACGTGACTCCAGACGTTTCAATACGTCTCCAGATGCAGCCGCCCTTCCCGCTTGAGGCGGTCCCACAACGCCTCCCAGCCCATGCCTTGCTTCTCGGCAATCTCCTGAAGCGTCTGCAGCACGCCATCCTCCATGCCCTTCAGCCCGCAGACGTAGACATGCGTGTTGCCGTCCTTGAGCAGTTGCGCGACGTCCACGGCGCGCTCGCGCATGGCGTCCTGCACATAGCGCTTTGGCTGGCCCGGCGTGCGCGAGAACGCCAGGTTCGTATCGATGAAATCCTTCGGCAGATTCATCAGTGGTCCGAAATATGGCAGTTCCTGCTGCGTGCGCGCGCCGAAGAACAGCATGAGCTTGCCGGTCGCGCCTTTGAGCCTGCGGCGGCGCCGATATTCGGTCATCGCGCGCATGGGCGCGGAACCCGTGCCGGTGCAGATCATCAGCAGATGCGAGTTCGGATGGTTCGGCATGAGGAAGGTATTGCCGAAGGGGCCGATCACCGTCACCACGTCGCCTTTTTTCAGGTCGCAGAGGTAGTTCGAGCACACGCCAGCGGTCGCATTGCCGCTGTGATCGCGCGTCACGCGCTTCACCGTGAGCGAGACGTTGTTGTAGCCGGGACGCTCGCCGTCGCGCGGGCTCGCAATCGAGTACTGTCGCGCGTGGTGCGTGCGCCCTTCGGCGGTAGCGCCAGGCGGCAGGATGCCAATGGACTGGCCTTCCAGCACCGGGAACGGCATCACGCCGAAGTCGAGCACGATGTGATGGATGTCGCTCTCCGTGGCGTCATCGGTGAGGCGGTAGTTGCCGACCACGGTCGCCGTAGTGGGCGCCTTCTGCGTGTAGAGCTGAACGTAGGGGCGCGCCGCGGACCACGGCGGCACGGTCGAGCCGCGCACCATGTCGGAGCCCGCGATGGGCGCGTCGGCAGCGTTCGGCGCGGCTTGCGCTCCGGATGTTTCGCCGCTTGCCGCCTGTGTATCCACGGGCGCACCCACCGAGGGATTCTGAGCAGGCAGTTCATCCCACGTGAACTGCTCGTCAATGCCGTACGCCTCGGCCTCGAGGACGTTGCGCCAGTTGTCGATCGCGCCGGTCGGGCATGGCGGCACGCAGGCCATGCACGCGTTGCAGACATCGGCCTTCACCACATAGTTGGTGCCGTCGTGCGTGATCGCGTCGATGGGACACGTTTCCTCGCACGTATTGCAGCGTATGCAGATTTCAGGATCGATCAGGTGCTGCCTGAGAATTTCCATGGGGACCGGACCGTTCATGATTGTCTCCCGCTGCGGCGCGCGAACCGGATGCCGATCACCGCGCAGTCGCCCTTCAGTTAAAGCGCACGTATTCGAAATCGATGGGCTGACGATTGATGCCCATGGCCGGCGGCGCGATCCAGTTGGCGAACTTGCCCGGCTCGACCACGCGGCCCATGAGCGAGGCCACGTAGGCGCGGTCTTCCGCAGTGGGCAGCCATTTCGCTTCATTCGCGGCCCACTCGGCCTCGCCGATCACGCGGCCGTCCGGGGAAACGCGCACGCCCGCGAAGGTGCCGATCTGGCGGTTGAACGCCTTGTGCGGCACCGTGAGGCGATAACCGATGCCGGCCTTCTCCAGCACCTTGTTCCAGCGGTTCACGCCCGCAACCGAGTCCTTGATGTAGTCGTCGCGCAGCACCTCGTTCATCGCGTTGAGCATCGGCACCTCGCGCTCCACCAGTTTGCCGTCCTGCACGTCGAGCAAGCGGTAGTGCTGGCCTTCGAGCTGGTGGTCGTCGTCGCGTTTAGCTTCTTCGTAGCGGCCCTTCAGGCCCGAGCTGTAGAAGGTCGCGGCATTCGACGACTGATCGGCGCCGAACAGGTCGATCGTCACCGAGTAGTGGAAATTCAGGTAACGCTGGATCGTTTCGAGGTCGATCACGCCCGCGGCGCGCAAGCGGTTCACGTCGTCGGTCTTCTGCTCGTTCATGACCTGCGCGGTGCGCTGCACGACGCGCGAGATACCCGATTCGCCGACGAACATATGATGCGCTTCCTCGGTCAGCATGAACTTCGTCGTGCGCGCGAGCGGGTCGAAGCCCGATTCGGAAAGCGCCGAGAGCTGGAACTTGCCGTCGCGATCGGTGAAGTACGTGAACATGTAGAACGCTAGCCAGTCGGGCGTTTTCTCGTTGAACGCGCCGAGAATGCGCGGGTTGTCGTCGTCGCCCGAGCGTCGCTCCAGCAAGGCTTCGGCTTCCTCACGACCATCGCGGCCAAAGTAGCGGTGCAGCAGATACACCATCGCCCACAGGTGCCGGCCCTCTTCCACGTTCACCTGGAACAGGTTGCGCAGGTCGTACATGGAGGGCGCGGTGAGGCCGAGATGGCGCTGCTGCTCGACCGAGGCGGGCTCGGTGTCGCCCTGCGTGACGATGATGCGGCGCAGGTTCGCGCGATGCTCGCCGGGCACGTCCTGCCATGCCGCTTCGCCCTTGTTCGCGCCGAAATGGATCTTGCGGTCGGCGTCGCCCGGCGTGAGGAAGATGCCCCAGCGATAGTCGGGCATCTTCACGTGATCGAAGTGCGCCCAGCCGCCCGCATCGACGCTCACCGCCGTGCGCAGATAAACGTCATAGCCGTGCGAGCCGTCGGGGCCCATGTCGCCCCACCATGAAAGGAAGTTGGGCTGCCACTGCTCGAGGGCGCGCTGCAGCGCGCGGTCGTCGGCGAGGTTGACGTTGTTCGGGATCTTTTCGCTGTAGTTGATCGTGGACATTTCGGTTCCTTGCGGCATGTTCGGCGGATGCGGCGGCGAATGGAGATATCAAACGCGGGTGACGTCGAACTGCGCCTTGCTGCCCTTGCCGTACACCTTGAGCGCGCCCTTCTCGCCCACGGCGTTCGGCCGGTTGAAGATCCAGTTCTGCCATGCGGAAAGGCGCCCGAAGATGCGTGTCTCCATCGTCTCCGGTCCGTTGAAGCGCAGGTTGGCTTCGAGGCCCGTGAGCGCGTCGGGCGACATCACCGCGCGCTCTTCCAGCGCGAGGCGAATCTCGTCGGGCCAGTCGATGTCGTCTGGCGAGGCCGTCACGAGGCCGAGGCGCTCCGCCTCGACCGGCTTGACCGCTTCGCCAATCTTCACGCGCACGGCGTCGATCGGTTCGGCTTCCTCATAGAAGCGCCGCGCGAGGCGCGATTGATGGGTAACCATCGGGTAGAGACCGAAATTCGCTTCCGAGAGCGTGATGGCGGGCTCCTCTTCTTCATTCGCGGGCAGCGCGGCCATGTACGAGCGATCGGCGGCAAACGCGAGTTCGGCGAACGTCCCGGCGAAGCACGAGCCCGGCTCGATCAGCGCGAACAGCGAACGCGAGGAGACATCGATGCGCGCCAGCGTGCGGCGCAGCATGCCGATGGTTTCGCGCACGAACCAGTGGTCGCGGTGCGCGAGGAGCGCGGCGTCGGCGGCGAGCACGGTGCGCGCGTCGCCTTCGGTCTTGAGAATCCAGGTGCCGATGTCGAGCTCGTTGGTGCGCATGCAGAGTATCGCGTCGTCCAGCTCGCGCGCGAACTGCAGCGGCCACCAGGATGCACCCGCGGCCAGGATTGCTTCGATGTCCGAAACAGGCGCGGCAGCGGGTGCTTTTGCCGTAAATGTCGCGGTGCGCTTCGCGCGGTCGATCGTCACGTCGACGCTCGCGTAGCTCAAGCCGTTGTCGTGCTCCACGCGCTCGATGCGCGTGAGCGCAATGCCCTTCGCGTCGGCGGGACGATCGCTCGCCGCGGCCAGTTCGAGCGCGCGCGCCTGCACCGCCTGGCCGAACTGGTTCGATTTCACCACTTCGTCCACGAGGCGCCAGGCCTTCGCACGCTCGCCGCGAATGCCTTCCACCACGGTGCAGAAGATGTCGGCGCGATCGTGACGCACCTTGCGCTTGTCGGTGAGGCGCGTGAGGCCGCCCGTGCCGGGCAGCACGCCGAGCAGCGGCACTTCCGGCAGCGCGACCGACGATGAGCGGTCGTCCACGAGCATGATCTCGTCGCAGGCTAGCGCCAGTTCATAGCCGCCGCCGGCACAGGAACCATTCACGGCGGCAATGAACTTCAGGCCCGAGTGGCGCGACGAGTCTTCCATGCCGTTGCGCGTTTCATTGGTGAACTTGCAGAAGTTGACCTTCCACGCATGCGTGGAGAGGCCAAGCATGAAGATATTGGCGCCCGAGCAGAACACGCGGTCCTTCAGGCTGGTCAGCACGACCGTGCGCACTTCCGGATGTTCGAAGCGGATGCGCTGGAGTGCATCGTGCAGTTCGATATCGACGCCAAGGTCGTACGAGTTCAGCTTCAGCTTGTAGCCGTCGCGTATGCCGCCGTCCTCGGCGATATCGATGCCGAGCGTCGCGACCGCGCCGTCGAACGTGAGCTTCCAGTGCCGGTACTGCGAGGGATCGGTGCGGTAATCGACCCGCTGGGGGGCGACGGCGGCTTCGGCTGGCATGAGCGTCTCCTTTCTGCACTTCGTTTCAATGAACGATAGTGCAATGAAAAACTCATGTAAAGCAATTTAGTGCATTTTAGTGCAGGTGACGGGTAAACCCGGGCGGGCGCCCCCTCCGCTCATTCGATGCGCGGCGCCTCGGCCCCGAGCCGTGCAGCGAGACGGTCGCGCAATTGCAGGTAGGCGTCGGCGAGCGTTTTTTCGCTGGTGTCGAACGTCATGTCGGCGCGGCCGTACAGTTCGCTGCGGCCGGCCAGAATGCGCCTGAGGTCATCCATCGCCTCGCGATTGCCCGCATTGCCCGACATGGGCCGCAGGTCGCCTTGCGCCACCACGCGCCGCATGTGCTCTTCGGGCGCGGCCTGCAGCCACACGGTGAAGCAATGCGCGAGCAGCACGTTGAACGTGGCGGGCTCGGAAACGAGGCCGCCCGGCGAGGCGATGACCGCACGCGGATGCTCCGCGACCACGGCCTCCAGCGCGCGGTGCTCGTAGCGGCGATAAGCGCTCGCGCCGTACAGCGAATGGATCTCCGAAGGCGGGCAGCCCGCCAGCTGCTCGATCACCCGCGTAAGCTCGACGAACGGCACTTTCAGCTCCTGCGCGAGCATGCGCCCGAGCGTGGACTTGCCCGCGCCGCGCAGCCCGACGAGTGCGATGCGGTCGTTGCGGTGCGGGTCGGCGCTCGCCTGCGAGAACATCTCGGCGAGAGCAATGCGCGCGCGCTGCAAGGCGCCCGGGTCGCGCCCCTGCAGCAGTTCGCGGATCAGCAGCCACTCGGCCGACGAGGTCGTGACGTCGCCGATCACCTCGGCGAGCGGGCAGTTCAGCGTGCTCGCGATCTGCCGCAAGACCAGCACGGACGCGTTCCCTACCCCGGATTCCAGATTCGCCAGATGCCGCTCGGAAAGCCCGGTTTCCGCCGCCAGGGTCTTGCGCGTCATGCCGCGCCGGGCGCGCAGCATGCGCACCCGCTCGCCCATGGCGGTCAGGAACGGATCGCGTTCGGTGCGCTCGCCGCGTGTGGTGTCGTCGGCGGCGTCAGGAGCGCTCACCGGAAGCTCGGCAATGTAAGTTTGCTTCATCTTGGGGAATCTCTGTACCCGTGCTTGTGTACTATAGTGCTTGACATGCATTTTGCTAACCGCTAATTTTCCGCCAAAAGGTTGATCGACGACAAATCCGGTCGACAGTGCTCCACACCATCGCGCGTGGCGCTGCCGAAAGAGGAGACACGCATGTCACCGCAAGACTTCGAGCGCCTCGTCGCAGGCGTCACCGGGCAGATCGCCGCCCGTCCGCTCGATGATGCACTCGACGCATGGCTCAACGCCACCTGGCCAGACGGCAGCCCGACGTTCGACGCACTTGCCAGGGCCTGCCGCACCGGCGTGGCCGAGGGCTGGCTGTGCAACCGCGAGGCCGGCGGCCTGCGCTACGGACGCATCTTCAAGGCGCTGCCCGCCACGCATGGCTTCTCAGTCGACGTGGTGAGCATGAAAGATATTGCTGGTCCGCATCACACGCATCCGAACGGCGAAATCGACCTCGTCATGCCGCTCGCCGAAGGCGCGACTTTCGACGGCCGACCGGCAGGATGGTGCGTATACGGCCCCGGCAGCGCACACCGGCCCACCGTCGCCAACGGCGCGGCGCTGGTGCTTTATCTATTGCCGCAAGGTGCAATCGAGTTCACGCCTGGGGCGTGACGCTTCGCGCGCTTGTGACGGCGCGCCCGCACCCTTCCCATCCGTCACGCAAACCGTTGCGACATCC
>DATBXG010000742.1:0-3750 GCA_036514415.1 Paraburkholderia sp. | reverse complement strand
CTCGTGAAGTTCAGGAATTTGCCCCAGCCGAACGCGTCGAAGCCGAAGCCCGCCGCGAGATTCACGTCGGGATAGAACTCGGCTTTCGCTTCCTTCACGTCGTGCATCGCGGCTTCCACCTGCCAGCGCGCAGCGACGATGTCGGGACGGCGCGCGAGGAGGTCGGCGGGCAGGTTGTCGGGCAGCGCGACTTTCGCGACCGGGTTGAGTACCGGCTTCGCGATCTGCAGGCCGCGGTCCGGGCCCTTGCCGAGCAGCGCGCCCAACTGGTAGCGCACCGATTCGATCTGGCCGTCGATCTGCGAGAGGTTCGCCTGGCTCGTCGCGATGTTGCCGTTCGCGGTCTGGCGCTCGACGTTGGTGTCGAGGCCCGCCACCACGCGGCCGTTCGTGATCGTGCCGATGGTCTTGCGGTTGTCGATCTCGTGCACGGCGATGTCGCGCAGCTCATAGAGCTGGGCGAGCTGGTTGTACGTGCGCGCCACCGATGAGGCGAGCGTGATGCGCGCCTGCTGCATGTCGGCCTCGGCCGCACGCTGCGCGGAAACGGCCTGCGCGAGGCGCTGGCGGTTCTTGCCCCAGAGGTCCAGATCCCACGAGGCGCTGGCGAGCACGTTGTTCTCGCTGTACCAGGTGCCGCCGTACGGCGGCGGGAAGAGGGCGTTGGCCGAATACAGCTCGCGCGTCCAGGAATAGCTCAGGTTGGCCTTCGGGAAGAGCGCCGAGCGCGAGGTCTCGATGTACGACGAAGCCTTGGCAAGGCGCGCCTGTGCCTGCGCGATGGTCGGATTGCCGTCGAGCGCCTCGTCGATCAGCCTGGGCAGCTGCGGGTCGCCGAACTGGTTCGCCCAGTCGAGCGTGGGCCACTGGCCACCCTGCGCCGGAATGCTCTGCGAGGTTTCGAACTGCCGCGGCTGATCGATGGTCTTGTCGCTCTTGATGCCGATGTAGTTCGCGCAACCCGAAAGGGCGAGCGCCGCGACCGCGGCGGCGACCGCCGCCCGGCAGGACAGCGCCCGCACGGCCGGAACTGGCGCAAACTCGGTTTGGGATTTCATTGCTCGTCTCGATGCGTGAGAAGGTGTGGTGATACTGGACGATGCAGCTATTTTCTTATTCGGTGAGTTCAAATTTGCTTGCCCTGTCATCAATTGGCAGGCGGGTTCGAGCTCTGACTAGCGTCGCAGCTATTCGAGAGGATTCGCCGCAACATGCTCTTCAGAAAGCCGACTTCCTCCGGCGTGAAGCCGGCGGAGAGATGCTCCGTGACGCTGCGGAAGATCGCCGGCATGCGCGCGGCGATGGCAAGGCCCTCGGGCGTGAGCGCAAGGTGTACCGCGCGGCGGTCTTCGGAGCTGCGCACGCGCTGCAGGAGCCCGCGCTTCTCGAGGCGGTCGACGAGCCGCGTGACGGCGCTCGCGTCGATACCGTACTCGCGCGCGAGCTCGGCCGCGAGCGTGCACTTGCCACTCGCCACCATGAAGAGGATGCTGGCCTGCTGGCTCGTTACGCCGAGTTCGGCAACGGCGCGCTGGGTGACCATGTTCGACATCGTCGATTTCACCCGCGAGATCAAATAGCCAACGCTTTCGCCGAGGTCGTAGTCGCGAACTTCGGGCGGGGGCGTGGGAGTCGGATCCGTCATGATTCTGCTGCGACTGCAATGGTTGACCAGGCATGGATTATAGGAGCGGTTAGTTGACGCGGCAAGGTTTATTCTGCCTTTGCCGAGAAACCTTTGCAGAGTGGGGGCTTAATCCGGCCCTGCGGGGCGTGAGAAAATCTGGCTCGAACAGCGCGCCGGCCCGGGGATATATTGTGGGTTGCGCCGGTCCGTTCCGTCCTGGGCGAATCGTCGATCAAGGTGGCGGCGGCTCGTCAATCGCGCCCTCGCCAGGGTTGCGCCGCGGCGACACCTGGCACCGCGGCACCACCCGATCCAGGGTGCTCCCTCATTTGCGCAGGATCATTTCATTCGCGCATGCTATAATTTCAGGTTCCCAAAAGTGCGCCATTGCAGCGCTGCTGAACCGATCCGCCGGCACGAAGCAAATGTAAAGTGCCGGGCGGCTCGAGGCGGTGGCCGCGCGCCCGAGC
The DNA here is from genome assembly GCA_036514415.1 of Paraburkholderia sp. Taxonomy (GTDB): domain Bacteria; phylum Pseudomonadota; class Gammaproteobacteria; order Burkholderiales; family Burkholderiaceae; genus Paraburkholderia. The sequence goes on along the minus strand of DATBXG010000742.1, from coordinate 1,653 downwards.
CGGGCCTGCCAGCAGGGCATGCGCGGCGCACTCAACTGTACCCAGGTTCCTATGTCCCGCGCTCTTCGCAACATCGCCATCATTGCCCACGTCGACCACGGCAAGACCACGCTCGTCGACCAACTGCTGCGCCAGTCCGGCACCTTCCGCGACAACCAGCAGGTCGCCGAACGCGTCATGGACTCGAACGACATCGAAAAAGAGCGCGGCATCACGATTCTCGCGAAGAACTGCGCGGTCGAGTACGAAGGCACCCACATCAACATCGTCGACACCCCGGGCCACGCCGACTTCGGCGGCGAAGTGGAGCGCGTGCTGTCGATGGTCGACTCGGTGCTGCTGCTCGTCGACGCCGTGGAAGGCCCGATGCCGCAAACGCGCTTCGTCACGAAGAAGGCGCTCGCGCTCGGCCTGAAGCCGATCGTCGTCGTCAACAAGATCGACCGTCCGGGCGCCCGCATCGACTGGGTGATCAACCAGACCTTCGACCTGTTCGACAAGCTCGGCGCGACCGAAGAGCAGCTCGACTTCCCGGTGGTGTACGCCTCGGGCCTGAACGGCTACGCCTCGCTCAGCGCCGATGCGCGCGAAGGCGATATGCGCCCGCTGTTCGAAGCGATCCTCGAACACGTGCCGGTGCGCGACGCCGATCCGGAAGGTCCGCTCCAGCTCCAGATCACGTCGCTCGACTACTCGACCTATGTCGGCCGCATCGGCGTGGGCCGCATCAAGCGTGGCCGCATCAAGCCGGGTCAGCCGGTGGCGCTGCGCTTCGGCCCGGACGGCGACGTGATGAACCGCAAGATCAACCAGGTGCTGTCGTTCAGCGGCCTCGAGCGCGTGCAGGTCGAGTCGGCCGAAGCCGGCGACATCGTGCTGATCAACGGCATTGAAGACATCGGCATCGGCGCGACGATCTGTGCGGTCGACACCCCCGAAGCCCTGCCGATGATCACGGTGGACGAGCCGACGCTCACGATGAACTTCCTCGTGAACTCGTCGCCGCTCGCGGGCAAGGAAGGCAAGTTCGTGACGAGCCGCCAGATCCGCGACCGTCTCACGAAGGAACTGAACCACAACGTCGCGCTGCGCGTGAAGGACACCGGCGACGAAACCACGTTCGAAGTGTCGGGCCGTGGCGAGCTGCACCTCACGATCCTGATCGAAAACATGCGCCGCGAAGGCTACGAGCTGGCCGTGTCGCGTCCGCGCGTGGTGCTGCACGAAGTCGACGGCGTGAAGCAGGAGCCGTACGAAATGCTGACCGTGGACGTCGAAGACGGCCACCAGGGCGGCGTGATGGAAGAACTGGGCCGCCGCAAGGGCGAAATGCTCGACATGGCTTCGGACAGCCGCGGCCGTACGCGTCTGGAGTACCGCATTCCGGCGCGTGGCCTGATCGGCTTCCAGGGCGAGTTCATGACGCTCACGCGCGGCACGGGCCTGATGAGCCACGTGTTCGACGCCTACGGCCCGATCAAGGAAGGCACGCTCGGCGAACGCCGCAACGGTGTGCTGATCTCGCAGGACGACGGCGCGGCCGTTGCCTACGCGCTGTGGAAGCTGCAGGACCGCGGCCGCATGTTCGTGAAGCCGGGCGACGCGCTGTACGAAGGCATGATCATCGGCATCCACAGCCGCGACAACGACCTC
>DATBXG010000741.1:0-4456 GCA_036514415.1 Paraburkholderia sp. | reverse complement strand
GGGCGGGCGAGCGCATGTCGGTCGAGTATGCGCTGCAAACGCTCGCCGAATTGCGCGATGCGGGCACGACCGTGGTGGAAGAGGCGCCCAGCTCGCGCCCGGTGATGCAGACGTATCTGCCGTTCGAGCGCCCCGGCACGTTCTTCACGATGGACAGCGGTGGCCTCGGCTACGGCATGCCGGCCGCCGTGGGCGTGGCGCTCGCGAAGCCGGGCGAGCGCGTGATCGCGCTGATCGGCGACGGCTCCGCCATGTACTCGATCCAGGCGATCTGGAGCGCGGTGCAGCTCGAGCTGCCGATTCCCTTCGTCATCCTGAACAACACGCGCTATGCGGCGCTCCAGGACTTCGCGCCGGTGTTCGGCTTCGCGCCGACTGACCCGGTGCAGGGCACCGACCTCCCGGGGCTCGATTTCGTGGGGCTGGCGGCGGGCATGGGCTGCCCCGGCGTGCGTGTGAGCGACGCGGGGCGATTGCGCGAAACGCTTGCCGCTGCGCTGGCGGGACAAGGCACAATGCTGGTCGAGACGCTCGTCGCCTGAAGGGTGCGCGCACAACGAATTGACTGAAATCAGGGAGCAAAGAGGACATGCAAACCGTATCCATGCTGATTGACGGCGAAGCCGTGCAGGCACGCAACGGCGCGACGTTCGAGCGCCGCAACCCGCTCGATGGGACGGTGGCGAGCCGCGCGCCGGCGGCCACGGTTCAAGACGCCGTGGCGGCGGTCGACGCTGCTGCGGCCGCGTTCCCGGTCTGGTCGGCGATGGGTCCCGGCGAGCGCCGCGCACTCCTCACGAAGGCCGCGCATGCGCTCGAAGCGAAAGCCGAAGCCTTCGCTGCCGCGATGGCCGCGGAAACCGGCGCGTCGGGCATCTGGGCGGGCTTCAACGTGCATCTCGCGGCGGCCGGGCTGATCGAGGCCGCGGCGCTCACGACACAGATCGGCGGCGAACTGATTCCCTCCGATGTGCCCGGCAGCCTCGCCATGGGCGTGCGCCAGCCGGCCGGGGTCGTGCTCGGCCTCGCGCCGTGGAATGCGCCCGTGATTCTCGCGGTGCGCGCCATCGCGCTGCCGCTCGCTTGCGGCAATACCGTCGTGCTCAAAGGCTCGGAAATCTGCCCGGCCACGCATGGCCTCATCATCGCGGCGATGCAGGAAGCGGGTCTGCCGCGCGGCACCGTCAATTTCGTGACCAATGCGCCCGCGGACGCCGCACAGGTGGTCGAAGCCATGATCGCGCATCCGAAGGTGCGCCGCGTGAACTTCACGGGCTCCACGCGCGTGGGCCGCATCATCGCCGAAACCTGCGCGCGCTATCTGAAGCCCTCGGTGCTGGAACTGGGCGGCAAGGCGCCGCTCGTGGTGCTCGACGACGCCGATATCGAAGCGGCGGCGCATGCGGGCGCGTTCGGCGCGTTCGCCAATTCCGGGCAGATCTGCATGTCGACGGAACGCATCATCGTCGACGAAAGCATTGCCGACGCCTTCGTCGCGCGACTTGGCGAGCGCGCACGCGCGTTGCCGCTCGGCGACCCGCGCAAGGGACCGGTGGTGCTCGGCTCGGTGGTGGACATGAGCACGGTCGAGCGCTGCAACGCGCTGATCGACGACGCGCTCGCCAAAGGCGCGAAGCTCGTGTGCGGCGGCAAGGCGGAAAGCACGCTGATGCCGGCCACGCTGCTTGACCACGTCACGCCCGACATGCGCATCTACCACGACGAATCGTTCGGCCCCGTGAAGGGCATCGTGCGCGTGCGCGGCGAAGACGCCGCGATTGCCTGCGCAAACGACAACGCGTATGGGCTTTCATCGGCGGTGTTCAGCCGTGACACCGCGCGCGCGTGGGGCGTGGCGCAGCGTATCGAATCGGGCATTTGCCACATCAACGGCCCGACCGTGCACGACGAGGCGCAGATGCCGTTCGGCGGCGTGAAGGAGAGCGGCTTCGGGCGTTTCGGCGGCAAGGCCGGCATTGCCGAATTCACGGAACTGCGCTGGATCACGATGCAGACCGCGCCGCGTCACTACCCGTTCTGAGGGCGCGCCATGCATATCGCCATACTCGGCGCGGGCGCGATGGGCTCGCTCTTCGGCGGCTTGCTTGCCGAAGCGGGCCATCGCGTTACGCTGCTCGATGTCGACGAAGCCCATCTGCATGCGATCAACGAGAACGGCCTGCAGCTCTCTACCGACGCGGGCGAGCGCACCGTGACGAATCTCGAAGCGCTGCGTCCCGAGGCTGTGGTGCAGCCGGCCGATCTGCTGGTCGTCTTCACAAAGACGCTGCACACGCAGGCGGCGCTCGGCGCGGCGCGCGCCGCGCTTGGGCCCGAAACGGCGCTGCTGTCGCTGCAGAACGGCCTGGGCAACGCCGAACGTCTCGCGCAGTTCGCCGACCCCGGGCGCGTAATGATCGGCGTGACGACGTGGCCAGCCGACAAGAACGGCCCTGGCCGCGTGAGTTCGCACGGCACGGGCGTGATCCGCTTGATGAGCGCGGACGGAGCGGACTCGCCGATGCTCTCGCGCACGGTCGAAGCGCTCAATGACGCGGGCCTCGCCTGCACGGCCGACGCCGACGTCTGGGCCGCGATCTGGGAGAAGGTTGCGTTCAACGCGGCGCTCAACAGCTTGTGCGCGGTGACGGGCTGCATGGTGGGAGAACTCACGAACGTGGCGGACGGCGAGGCGCTGGCGCTGAAGATCGTCGCGGAGGTCGCAGCGGTGGCGCATGCGCATGGCGTGGCGGTGAACGAGCCGCACGTGGCCGGGAACGTGCGGCATGCGCTCGCGCATCACCGCGCACATCGGCCTTCGATGCTGCAGGACGTGCTGGCTGGGCGCAAGACCGAAATCGAGGCCATCAACGGCGCGGTGGTGGAGGCTGCGCGCTGTAGTGCCATCGCGGTGCCGCATACGGAGACGCTGTTGCACCTCGTGCGCCTCATCGATGCAAAGGAATCCAGATGAATCGCGAAGCCATGCCGATACGTCATGGCTTTTGCGCGAAACGGAAATGTCCGTCGACGTACGCGCCGCGCATACTTTGCAACATGCTTACAAACAGATGACTGCGCACTGACAGCGCAGCAAAGGAGACGCTTCATGAATTACGCCACGCCCGCCCCCGCTTCGGGGGCGACGCCGCTCAAACCGGCCGCCGTCACCGGCAGCACGGTCGATATCGGCCGCACGCTCGACGAGGGCCCTTACGCCACGCTGCAGAAAATCGCCGTGGTGCTGGCGGCCTTGTCGATCGTCGTCGACGGCTTCGACAGCCAGTTGATCGGCTTTGCGATTCCGGTGCTCATCAAGGAGTGGGGCATCACGCGCAATGCGTTTGCGCCTGTCGTGGCAGCGGGGCTGATCGGCATGGGCATCGGCAGCGCGTTCGCGGGGTTGTTTGCGGACCGTTTCGGACGCCGCTGGGCCGTGGTGGGCAGCGTGCTCGTGTTCGGCACGGCCACCTGCGCGATCGGTTTTGCGCCCAACGTCGCGGCCATTGCCGCGCTGCGCTTCATCGCCGGTCTTGGCATTGGCGGCGCGCTGCCCAGTTCGACCACCTTGACGGCCGAATTCACGCCTGCGCGCCTGCGCACCTTTGCGGTAACGGCGACGATCGTGTGCGTGCCGCTCGGCGGCATGGTGGCGGGCCTCTTCGCGGCCCAAGTGCTGCCGGCATATGGCTGGCGCGGGCTGTTCGTCGTGGGCGGCGTGCTGCCGCTCGTGCTGGCGCTCCTGCTGCTCGTGGCGCTGCCCGAGTCGCCGCGCTTTCTCGCGCGTCGTCCGCAGCGGTGGCCGGAACTCGTGCGGCTGCTCGGCCGCATGGGGCGCGACGTCGCCCCCGATGCGAACTTCACGGACGCGCGCGAGCAAAGCGCCGAAAAGCACGTGGGCTTTACCGCGCTCTTTCGTGACGGTCGCGCGCGCGACACCGTGGCGATCTGGGGGGCGTTCTTCATGTGCCTGCTCGCCGTGTACAGCGCGTTTAGCTGGCTGCCCACCATGCTGACGAGCGAAGGGCTGAGCGTTTCGCTGGCCGGCTACGGACTGAGCGCCTACAACCTGGGCGGCGTGATTGGCGCGTTGCTGTGCGCGCTCGCCATTACGCGCTTCGGCTCGCGCGGGCCGCTGCTGCTGTGCTGCGCCGGCGGCGCGGCGAGCGCCTGGATGATGCTCGGCGTGGGGGCGACCCAGCACACCGGCTGGCTGATCGCCGGTCTCGGCCTGCACGGACTTTTCGTCAACGCCGTGCAGTCCACCATGTACGCGCTCTGCGCCTACGTCTATCCGACCAGCGTCCGCGCCACGGGCACGGCCTCCGCGCTGGCCTTCGGCCGCGTGGGCGCGATCCTGAGCGCGTTTGCGGGTGCCGCGGTCATTACCGCAGGCGGTGCGGCGGGCTATCTCGCCATGCTCGGTGCGGCAATGGCGGTGGTGCTGGTCGCGCTC
>DATBXG010000740.1:0-5118 GCA_036514415.1 Paraburkholderia sp. | reverse complement strand
CGGCGAACATCAGTTCGCCGGCCGCTTGCGTTTTCGACGGGATTCTCGCGATCAACGAGCAGGGCGTGCCTCAGGTCGATTGCCAGCGCGCCTCGGCGACCACCAGTTTCTTTGGTATCAGCTTGAGATCGGAGAATGTATCGGCAATCTGCTGCTGGTAGGCGAGCGCGGCAGCGTCGATGGGCTGCACGCCGTAGCCGGTGCGCCTGAGGGCGACTTCGAGCGTCGACGCGTCGAGGCCGACAAGCGGTGACAGCTGGGCCGCGACAGCCGGAATGTTGTCGCGCGCCCACGCGTCCACGGCGCTGACTTCCTCGACAACGGCATGAACGATGGGGGCATGCGCGTTCGCGAAGCTGCGGTTCGCGATGTAATACTGCGTATTGCGAACGAGATTTTCGCCATTGGCGATCGAGCGCGCGTTCGCCTGGCGTTCGATCGCCGCGAGGTAAGGATCCCAGATCACCCAGGCGTCCACGCTGCCGCTCGTGAATGCGGCGCGAGCGTCGGCGGGAGCGAGATAAACGGGCTGGATGTCTTCGTACCTGAGGTTCGCCTTCTGCAGTGCCTTGACGAGCAGATAGTGCACGTTCGAGCCTTTATTGAGCGCAACGCGCTTGCCGCGCAGGTCGGCGGGCGTGCGGATCGGCGAGTCCTGGTGAACGACAATGGCCTCGCCCTGCGGTGCGGGCGGCTCGCTGGCGATGTAGACGAAATCCACGCCGCCGGCCTGCGCGAAGATGGGCGGCGTCTCGCCAACGGTGCCGACATCCACTGCGCCTGCAGCGAGCCCCTCCAGCAATTGCGGCCCGCCAGGAAACTCGAGCCATTGCACGGTGAAGCCCTGCGGCGCGAGCCGCTTCTCCAGCGTGCGCCGCGCCTTCAGGACCACGAAGTTGCCGTATTTCTGGAAGCCGATGCGTAGGACCTTGCTATCCTCCGCGCGTGCGGCGCCGCTTCGAAGCGCCATCGCGGCAGCGCCTGCCAGCCCCGTCGCGCCGCGTAGCGCGGCAGTCGTCGCGGCGCCTGCCGCGAACTTCAATAATTTGCGGCGTGCGCCGTTCGCCGAGTGGCTGTCGTGATTCCCGTAGTTGTCGTTCGACATCGTGCTGTTACCCGTTTAAAAGTGCATGTTGAAACTGCCGCCCACGCGTGGCGATCCGCCTTCCACCTTAATCTGTTTCAGCATCGGCACAACCAAGATATTGTCAGATGCTTATCTGCGCAGGCGTTACGTGCCCGGCACACGGGTCGCGATGGGGCAGTTCGCGTCGGGTCTCACGATTGGCGTTTTCGGGGCGGTGCGGGCCTCGCGTCCGTTGCCGATCTGCTTCGCCGACGTCGCGAGGTGGCCCGCGCGTGACATCTCGAACGCCCGCGCCCCATGCGGCGCATTACCCGGCTCAAGCGTGCAAGACCGGCAGCGCCTGAGTGAGCGTGGAGACGAAACGCGCCGTGCGCGCATCGCGCGGGCGCGAGAAGAGTTCGTGCGAGGGCCCGGCCTCGACGATTGCGCCATCCTTGAGGAAGACCGCGTCGTGCGCGACCGAGGCCGCGAGCCGCAAGTCATGCGTCGCCATCAACATGGTCGTGCCCTCCAGCGCAAGCTGCCTCAGCACTTCGACGACCTCGGCGGAGAGTTCGGGGTCGAGCGCCGAGGTTGGCTCGTCGCACAGCAGCACCTGGGGCGAGGGCGCGAGCGCGCGTGCAATCGCCACACGCTGCTGCTGACCGCCCGACAGCGTCGACGGCCAGGCGTCCGCCTTCTGTGCGATTCCGACTTTCGCAAGGAGCGCAGCCGCGCGCTCGCGGGCGCGCTCCTTTTCCCATTTGAGCACTGTGACCAGTCCTTCCATCACATTCTCGATGACGCTCAGGTGCGGGAATAGCTGAAAGTTCTGGAACACCATGCCCGTATGCCGACGCACCGAGGCTATTTCAGCGTGAGAGAGGCGGCGCTCCCTGTCGAACTCGATGCGAGCGTCGCCCACGCTCAGCGTGCCGGCATCCGGCACTTCGAGCAGATTGATGCAGCGTAGCAGCGTACTCTTGGCGCTGCCGGACGGACCGATCAGCGCGGTAACGCTGCCGGATTTGAGCGTGAGGTCGATAGCCGCGAGAACCGCGTGCTCGCCGAACGATTTATGGACGTTCTCGATGCGGATCATCAGCGCCCCGCCGAAAACAGTGCATGGCGACCGTAGCGCGCCTCGAGCTTCCCCTGCGCCTGCGAGAGTACGGAGCTGAATACCAGGTAGATCAGTGCGGCCTCGGTATAGAGAATCAACGGTTCGTAAGTCACGGCGGCAATGCGCTGCGCCGCCTGGAAGATTTCCGGCACGGTGAGAACTGCCGCGAGAGACGTGTCCTTCACGAGCGAGATAAACGAGTTCGAGAGCGCGGGCAACGCCACGCGTATCGCTTGCGGCAGGATGGCGCGGCGCAGCGCCTGCGCGCGGGTCATGTTCATCGAATAGGCGGCTTCCCACTGGCCGCGCGGAATCGATTCGATCACGCCGCGAATGACCTCGGCGTTATAGGCGCCGACATTGAGCGAAAAGCCGATGATCGCCGCCGTCAACGGATCGAGCACGATGCCCACGTTCGGCAGTCCGTAGAAGATGACGAACAGCTGCACGAGCAAGGGCGAGCCGCGAAAGAGCCAGATATAGAAACGCACGGCGGCGACCGCCCAGCGTTGCCCGAACAGGCGCACGAGCGCCGCGCAGAACGCGAGCACCATGCCGATTGCAAATGAAGCCAGGGTGAGCGGGACGGTAAAGACCAGTCCCGCATAAAACAGTGGCCACAACGATTGCGCCATCAGATGCAGCCATGTCGGCATCGTTCAATCCGCCTTATTGCGAAACGTCTTTGCCGAAATACTTCTGGGAGATCCGCGCATAGGTGCCGTCAGCCTTGATCTGCGCGAGCGCCTTGTCGATGGCCGCGAGCAGTTCCGGGCTGCCCTTGCGGATCAGCACGCCCGACTGATCGTCGGCGGAGGAGGTGTCGGTGGCCGCGATCTTGAGTTTCGCATCGGGCTTGTGCTTCTGGAAGTCGAGGAACGAGAGCGCGTCGTTGACGGTGGCGTCCACGCGGCCCGAAGTCAGCAGGTCGATCGATTCGTTGAAGCCCTGCACCGGCACGACGTCCGCACCGTGCGAGGCCGCGAGCTTGCCGAAGTTGCTGGTCAGCGTATTGGCGGACTTCTTGCCCTTCAGGTCGTCGAACGAGTGGATGGTCGTGTTGTCCGAGCGCACGATCAGCACGGCATGCGTGGCGATATACGGCGTCGAAAAATCGTACTTCGCCTTGCGTGCATCCGTGATGGAGACCTCGTTGATCACGGCGTCGTAACGGTTGACGTCGAGGCCAGCGATCAGCCCGTCCCACTTGCCTTCGACGAACTGCGGCTTGACGCCGATCCGTTGTGCGATTGCCGTGGCAATGTCGACGTCGAAGCCGGTCAGCTTGCCGGTTTCGTCGTGGTAAGTGAACGGTGCGTAAGTGCCTTCGGTGCCGACGCGAAACACGCCGGATGCCTTGACCTGCGCGAGGTCGTCGGTGGCGAAGGCCGGCGCCGCGGCGACGACCGAGAGGAGCGCGGCAAAGAGAGTGGAGCGGATGGCTTTCATGATTGAAATGTCTGAGTGCGAGAAGTCAGGAAGCGTCGGCATCAGAAGATGCGTCGACAAATTCTATGGGGCGCGCGCGCGGCCGCAAAACAGTTACATTCGCTATGCATATGCGCCGGTGGAATATAACGACGGATGCGGCGCTGCCGCGGACGGTTCGCGATCTTCGAACGGAACGCGGCAATGCACTATTCAGGAGTACGAGGCTGGCGAGTTGCCGCGCGCGGGCCTGAAGCGGCAATGTCCGGCGTTCATCGGGGTCCCACGCTGTCATTCGGCGAACACGAATTGGCCTTCTGCAGCAATTGCGGCTAGCGGGGCATGTGAGTGTCCTGTGGGTGGTTGCGAAAAAGAGGACGGGGGGCTGCGCGAGTTCAAAGGCCCGGCGACCGATGGGCCACGCAGTTCATCTCAAAGGCGTGAAAGCGAATGGATTGGCTCATGATGCCCACTTGCTCCCGTGTTCCAGTCCGTTGCCGATCTGCCAGACAAAGGGCGGCTCGGTGCCGTTGATGGTCGGTTGAAGGAGACGAGTATAGGAAGGCATGCGCCGCCGTTCCAATAATCGATTTTCGAATCGATATCGGCGCGGCCGATTTGCAGCCGCCTCGCATTTACGTAGCTTGCCTTATCAATTGCGGGCGCATGAATATGAGCATCGCTTCGTTTGGCTGGCAGTCGGGCATCGCTAGGATGAGTGCCAACCTTAGCTCGATTGCCGAACTCCAGTTGCCAACGCCTGCAATGTCCGCCCCCATCCTGACCGCCCAAGCGATCACGAAGCATTTTGGCGCGACCGTCGCCCTGTCGCGGCTCGACTTTTCCATTCGCGCGGGTGAGGTCGTCGCGCTGATGGGCGCCAATGGCGCCGGGAAATCGACGTTCGTGAAGATCCTGAGCGGCGTGAGCGCGCAGGACGAGGGCACGCTCACGCTGAACGATCGAGCCTACGCGCCGGCATCGCCCCAGGCGGCGAAACGCCAGGGCGTGGCCACGGTGCATCAGAGCATTGCCGACGCCGTCGTGCCGTCGCTGTCGATTGCCGACAATCTGCTGCTCGATGATCTCTGCGGCGGCCGTGCGCGAGCGTGGACGCCGCGCGCATCGCGCCGCCTGCAAGCGAGCGCGCTGGCCGCTCGCGTGGGGCTCGAAGCCGATCTCGATGCGCCACTCGGTTCACTCTCGCTGGCCGGCCAGCAGCGCGTCGTTATTGCGCGCGCGCTGGCTTCCCGGCCGCGCCTGCTGATTCTCGACGAGCCGACCGCCAGTCTTTCCGCGAGCGAAGCCGGGCGCCTCCACGCGCTCGTCGACGACTTGCGCGCCGAGGGGGTAGCAGTGCTGCTCGTCTCGCACCGGCTTGGCGACCTGCGCAGGCTCGCTTCGCGCGTAGCGGTGCTGCGCGACGGCCGCATCGTGGCCGAGCATGACGCGCCGGTTGATTTCGGCGCGGCGCTGGAGGCGATGACAGGCAGGCCGCTAC
>DATBXG010000739.1:0-11854 GCA_036514415.1 Paraburkholderia sp. | reverse complement strand
CCCGCCGCTCGTGAAGGCCGCAACGGGCGAGGAAGTGAGCGCCGAAGACCTGGGTGGCGGCGACGTGCATACGCACCTTTCCGGCGTGGCCGACCATCTCGCGCAGAACGATGCGCATGCGCTGGCCATTGCGCGTTCGATCGTCGGCAATCTGAATCGCACGAAAACGCCGCCCGTGGTGCTGCGCGAGCCGCTGCCGCCGCGCTACGACGCGAAGAGCCTTTACGGCGTGATTCCCGTGGATACGCGCAAGCCCTTCGACGTGCGCGAGGTGATCGCCCGCATCGTCGACGACTCGGCTTTCGACGAATTCAAGGCGCGCTACGGCACCACGCTCGTGACCGGCTTCGCGCACATCTGGGGCCACCCGGTGGGCATCGTGGCGAACAACGGCATTCTGTTCTCCGAATCGGCGTTGAAGGGCACGCACTTCATCGAGCTGTGCTGCCAGCGCAAGATTCCGCTCGTGTTCCTGCAGAACATCACGGGCTTCATGGTGGGCCGCAAGTACGAGAACGAGGGCATCGCGCGCAACGGCGCGAAGATGGTGACGGCGGTGGCCACGGCGAAGGTGCCGAAATTCACGGTCATCATCGGCGGCTCGTTCGGCGCGGGTAATTACGGTATGTGCGGCCGCGCGTATTCGCCGCGCTTCCTCTGGATGTGGCCGAACGCGCGCATTTCGGTGATGGGCGGCGAGCAGGCCGCATCCGTGCTCGCCACGGTGCGCCGCGATGGCATCGAGGCGAAGGGCGGCACGTGGAGCGCCGAAGAAGAGGACGCGTTCAAGCAGCCGATTCGCGATCAATACGAGCGCCAGGGCCATCCGTACTACGCGAGCGCGCGCCTGTGGGACGACGGCGTGATCGACCCGGCGCAAACGCGCGACGTGCTTGGCCTCGGCCTTTCCGCGACAATGAACGCGCCGATCGAGGACACGCGCTTCGGCGTGTTCCGCATGTGATCCCCGCTCGCCAGGAGACACACGAATGCAATACGAAACGCTCGCGGTAGACATCGTCGGGCACGTGGCGACAGTCACGCTCGATCGCCCCGACGTGCGCAACGCCTTCAACGAGACCATGATCGCGGACCTGACCGCCGCGTTCACGGCGCTCGGCGCGCGCGACGACGTGCGCGCGGTCGTGCTCACCGGCAACGGCAAGGCCTTTTGCGCGGGCGCCGACCTGAACTGGATGCGCAAGATGGCCGGTTACTCCGATGAGGAAAATCGCGCGGACGCGTTGCGTCTCGCGCAGATGCTCTCGGCCGTCTATCGCTGCCCGAAGCCCGTCGTCGCGCGCGTCCACGGCGACGTCTACGCGGGCGGCATGGGGCTCGTGTGCGCCGCGGACATCGCGGTGGCCGTCGAGACCGCGCACTTCTGTCTTTCCGAAGCGCGCCTCGGGCTCATGCCCGCCACGATCGCACCGTACGTGATCCGCGCGCTCGGCGAGCAGGCATCGCGCCGTTACTTCGTCACAGCCGAAGCGTTCGACTGTGCGACGGCGCAGCGGCTCGGCCTCGTAAGCGAAGCCGTGAGCGCGGAAGAACTCGACGCGACCGTGCAGCGCATCACCGAAGCACTCTGTGCGAACAGCCCCAACGCCGTGCGCGAATGCAAGCAGCTCGTGCAGGACGTCGCGGGCCAAACGATCGACACCGCCCTGATCGAGGACACCGCCGTTCGCATCGCGCGCATTCGTGCGAGCGAGGAGGGGCGCGACGGCGTGTCGTCGTTCCTTGAAAAGCGCACGCCGCGCTGGCGCGCCGAATAACGCCACCCAGCGATATAGCGAGGACAGCATATGTTCAACAAGATCCTGATCGCCAACCGGGGCGAAATTGCATGCCGGGTTGCGGCTACCTGCCGGCGGCTCGGCGTGAAGAGCGTGGCCGTGTATTCGGACGCCGACGCGAACGCGAAGCACGTCGCGGCCTGCGACGAAGCCGTGCATATCGGCGAAGCGGCTGCCGCGCAAAGCTATCTGCGCATCGAGCGCATCATCGAGGCAGCGCGCGCCACGGGTGCGCAGGCCATACACCCGGGCTACGGTTTTCTTTCGGAGAACGAAGACTTTGCCCATGCGTGCGAAACGGCGGGTATCGCATTCATCGGACCGCCGGTCGAGGCGATCGCCGCGATGGGCTCGAAGGCGGCCGCGAAGGCGCTCATGCATGCGGCGGCCGTGCCGCTCGTGCCGGGCTATCACGGCGACGACCAGGACGCGGCGCTCCTGCAGCGCGAAGCCGATGCGATGGGCTATCCCGTGCTGCTCAAGGCGAGCGCGGGCGGCGGCGGCAAGGGCATGCGCGTGGTCGAGCGCAGCGAGGACTTCGCGGCGGCGCTCGCCTCGTGCAAGCGCGAGGCGGCGAGCAGCTTCGGCAACGACCGCGTGCTGATCGAAAAGTACCTCACGCGGCCGCGCCACGTCGAGGTCCAGGTGTTCGCCGACAAGCACGGCGGCGCGGTCTACCTGTTCGACCGCGACTGCTCGGTGCAGCGCCGTCACCAGAAAGTGCTCGAAGAGGCGCCCGCACCGGGGCTGGAAGACAAGGTGCGCCGCGCGATGGGCGAAGCGGCCGTGGCCGCGGCGCGCGCGGTGCACTACGTGGGCGCGGGCACCGTCGAATTCATCATGACGGGCGCCGACTTCTACTTCATGGAGATGAACACGCGCTTGCAGGTCGAGCACCCGGTGACGGAAATGGTCACGGGCCTCGACCTCGTCGAATGGCAGTTGCGCGTGGCCGCGGGCGAGCCGCTGCCGCTCGAACAGTCGCAGCTCGCCATCACCGGCCATGCGCTCGAAGCGCGTATCTACGCGGAAAACCCGGCGCGCGGCTTCCTGCCCTCCACCGGCACGCTCAAGCATCTGCGCATGCCTGAGGGCGTCGAGTTCGGGATCGGCGATGCGGGCCAGCGCGCGCACGTGCGCATCGACAGCGGCGTGCGCGAAGGCGACACCATCACGCCGTTCTATGATCCGATGATCGCCAAGCTGATCGTGCACGGCGCGACGCGCGAGGACGCACTCGCGCGCATGAAGCGCGCCCTCGAAGCGTGCGAAGTGGTGGGGCCGCATACGAACGTCGAATTCCTGCACAGGCTCGTGACCTGCGAGCCGTTCGCGAACGCCGATCTCGATACGGGCCTGATCGAGCGGAACCATGATGCGTTGTTCGCCCCGCACCAGAAGCCGGTGCGTGAAGCGCTCGCGCTGGCGTGTGCAGCGCTGCTTGGCCGCGAAGGCGGGGTGGCGAGCGGCGCTTCGCCGTGGCAGTCGCTTTCGCATTGGCGGTTGAACAGCGGCTTCGCGCAATCGCTTTCCTGGCGCGATACCGAAAGCGATACTGCGTTCACGGTGGCGCATACGCATGACGGCGCAGAGCAGACGCTCGGCTACGCGGGACACGAGGCGGGTTACACGTGGTGGCGCGGCGAGAGCCCGGACGAATACGGCGTGACCATCGGCGAGCGGCGCGTGACCGGACGGGTGTTCATCGACGGCGACGTATTCCATGTGTTCTGCCTCGGCACGGCAATGGCGTTCGAGTGGCAGAACCTGCTCGCGCATGCCGCCGATGCGGAGCACGGCGAGGGCCGCCTGACCGCGCCCATGCCGGGCAAGGTGATCGCCGTGCTGGTGGAGCCGGGCGCCGTGGTCGAGAAAGGCACGCCGCTCATCGTCATGGAGGCGATGAAGATGGAGCACACCATTGGCGCGCCAACGGCTGGGAAGGTTACCGAAGAATTGTATGGCGTGGGCGACCAGGTGACGGACGGCGCGCAACTGCTGGTGCTCGAAGCCGCTTGATGCTGACTTGACCGCAGCCTGATGAGTTCTCGTTGGCCTCGCTGCGGCCGGAGCACGACGTGAGAGTTGTACCCTGGGGCGCTCCGCCTTGACGGAGCGCCTTCTTTTTTTGCGTGGTTCACAAGCTTGCGCGAAGCGTGATAACGCTCAACGTGCCTTCGTTTGCGCCGCGAGCAGTTGCTGA
Organism: Paraburkholderia sp.; assembly: GCA_036514415.1. Classification (GTDB taxonomy): domain Bacteria; phylum Pseudomonadota; class Gammaproteobacteria; order Burkholderiales; family Burkholderiaceae; genus Paraburkholderia. The sequence goes on along the minus strand of DATBXG010000739.1, from coordinate 7,852 downwards.
TGCCGCGCTTCCGTAGCATCGTCGGCGGGGAACATGCATTCGAGGCGCAGCTCCTGTGCGGCGACGTTCTGCGGCGTGCCCACGCTCGTCACCATCGAAAAATAGCGAAGCACCGTACCTTCGCAGATGAAACCCAGTGAAATGACCGGCATCGTGGGCGTGCTGGGCGATCCGTGATGCGCCTTCCAGTCGCCCGGCACGTCGGGGTAGGCGAGCAATTCGTTCAGCAGCGTTCTGGTTCCGTCGTCGATCACGCGGCCAACCGATTCGCGATACACGCGCTGCAGCAGGCTGCGCGAGACATTCTCCCAATCGGCGAGAAATGGACGCATGCCCTGAGGGTCGAACATCAAATGGAGCAGGTTGCGCCGTCCTTCGCGCGCCCCCATGTCGATGAAGTGGCCGAAGAAGCGTGGCGCTGCGTCGTTGGTCATCAGCACGTTCCAGTGGCGGTCCATGACGATTGCCGGAAACGGTTCGTGCTGGCGGATGACCCGCTCGAGCGCACGCACCACATGCTGCATGTCCTGCGCGTTCCAGGGCGCCTCCGAATACACGGGAGCGTATCCCGCCGCGAGCAGCAGGGCGTTGCGCTCGCGCAGCGGCACGTCGAGCGTTTGTGCGAGGGCGAGCAGCGTGTCACGGCCGGGCACGATGCGCCCGCTCTCGATGAAGCTGATCTGCCGCTGGGAGACTCCCGCTTCGAGCGATAGATCGAGCTGACTCACGCCACGCAAGTCCCGCCAATAGCGCAGCAAGGTGCCAAGCTCATGCTGTGGCGCTTTGGCTTCGGGACGCGTGACGTTCATCGGATTTCCCCGCTTGAAATGAACAACGGTAGCCGATTCAGGCTGCGTTCGCACGCCAGGCGAATTGCTCGAACTGCGCTTCGAGCGCCGGGTGTGTCACGCTTGCGGCGTAGTTCGTGATGGTCGATGCGGCAACCACCGCGATGACCTCGAGAAGCTGCCCGGCGCTGAACCCCGCTTCGAGAAAACGCTGCTGGTCCGGGCCGGCAAGGCGGCCGCGCTTTTCGATCAGGGTGCGCGCCAGTGCGGACAAGGCGGCCAGCGCGGTCTCTTCGGGCAGGCGCGCGTGGCGGATCGCATCGACATCGCCGTGGCTTACGCCTTCCTTCAACGCGAGCGCCGTATGAAACGCGACGGGCCACTCCGATGCGTTTGTGACCGCGTTGGTCAAGAGCACTGTCTGGATCTGCGGTTCGGTCAGGCTGCTGGCGTGGACACGCTGAAACACGCCGATGAAGGCGTTGATCAGCACGGGTGAGTTGGCCATCTTCGCCGCGATGTTCGGCACCATACCGAACGACTGCTGCAGTTGCTGAAGCACGGGCTGCGATTGCACGGGTGCGGATTCGATGGTGTGGTCGGGATAGGCGGACATGCTGGCTCCTGGGTGTTGAACGCTGCCGGATCGGCAGCGCGACAGCCAAAGAGTAGAAGCGGCGGCGCGGGCCGCCAATTACATGGCATGTAATCGCGGCGATGCATTACGCGCGTCCAGGCGCGATGTTCGCAGCGCCTGGCGGCTTTCGCGAACGCGCACGTCGCAGGAAATCGGTGCGATCATTGAGGCTGGCTTTTCGGCAGACCTTTCAGGCCGCCCCCTGGGACTCCTGTCGCCGAGCTGATTCGCGGCGTGGGCAGATCCGGGGTCGGAATGCCGATCCCGTCATCCGCCGTGGTCGTGCCGCCCGTCTACCGGACAGGTGAGGTCATCATGCTTGGTGTTCGTAAAGCTGTGTTCCCGGTGGCGGGAATCGATACGAGTTTTCTGCCGGCCACGAAGGCGTGCCCGAAGGAAATGCTGCCGGTCATCGACAAGCCGCTCATTCAATACGCCGTTGAAGAAGCGATAGGCGCGGGCATTACCGAACTGATCTTCGTCACAGGCCGCGGAAAGCGCGTCATTGAAGATCATTTCGACCGGTCCTACGAGGTCGAGCACGTGCTGCGGGCGCGCGGGCGGCAGAATCTCGTCGAACTCGTGCAGAGCATCAAGCCCGCCAACGTCGAATGCGTTTATGTCCGGCAAGCGGAGCCTCTCGGCCTCGGGCACGCCGTGCTTTGCGCGGAAAAGCTGATTGGCGACGAGCCGTTCGCGGTCGTGCTCGCCGACGATCTGCTCGACGGCAAGCCACCGGTCCTCGCGCAAATGGTGCATATATTCAGTCATTACGATTCGTCGGTTCTCGCGGTCGAAGAATTCGAAACCTGCGAGTCGACGAGTCATGGCGTGATCGATGGCCGGCATTGGGACGAACGCGTGATCAGCGTGAGCCGCATCATTGAAAAGCCGTCGCCTGAACTGGCGCCGTCGAGCTTCGGTGTTGCCGGGCGTTATGTGCTCATGCCTAGCATCTTCCATCATTTGCGCTCGGTAAAGCCGGACATGAACGGCGAGATTCAACTCACGCCCGCGATTCACTCCATGCGCGAAGGGGAGCAGGTGCTGGCCTACGAATTCGTTGGCAAACGCTATGATTGCGGGACCAAGCTGGGCTACGTCCAGGCGACGGTGGATTTCGCGCTGCGGCACGCGGAGCTTCAGGAGACTTTCGATGCGTGGCTGCGCGAGCGCGTCGGCGTCGCGCAACCGGGTGTCTGGGCAACGGGCCCGCTGCGAAGCGAGCTGGCTCCGCGCGTGCTGGGGCTCGCGCATTGATGTCATGATTCCTCCCTTTTTCAAGGATGGCGGAAGGAAAGGAATGGTAAGAAACGGTGCAAGTTTGAGGCCGCCGCGCTGCTTTAAAATCCCGGCATGAACCCCAGTGTCCTCATCGTCGACGACGATCCTGTCGTGCGCGACCTTCTAAGCCGTTTTCTGCGCTCGCATAACTTCGACACGGCCGTGCTGCACGACGGCGTGCACCTCCAGCGCCGTCTGGAGCGGGAGCGTCCGTCCATCGTCGTGCTGGACATCATGATGCCCGAGACCGACGGTCTCGAGGCCATTGCCGCATTGCGCGCGGCCGGCGACGACATACCGGTCATTTTCGTCACGGCGCGCGGCGCGGTGAGCGACCGCATTCGCGGGCTCTCGCTGGGCGCGGACGACTATTTGCCCAAGCCGTTCGATCCGCATGAATTGCTCGTTCGGATCCAGAACATCCTGCGGCGGCGCGGCCCCTCCACCGCCAGCGCGCCCGAGGCGCGCCGACGCTACCGCTTTGGCGATTTCGAACTCGACTTCACGATGCGCACGCTGTCGTGCGGCGATACGCAAATCGCCTTGCGGGAAAGCGAATTTGCGCTGCTGAAGGTGTTTGCCACGCATCCCTACAAAGTGCTTTCGCGCACGCTGATCCACGATATCGTGCATCGCGACGCGCGCGAGTTTCACGAGCGCAGCCTCGACGTGCCGATCTGGCGCCTGCGCCGCGTGATCGAGGCCGATCCGTCCAACCCGCGCCACATTCAGACGGTGCGCGGCAAGGGTTATGTATTCGTGCCGGACCCGGCGAACTATTCGGAAGCGCACGGCGCAGCGATGCAGTGAGAAGTCCGTTGAACACGCTGTTCGGGCGCATGGCGTTGCTGTCGGCGGCCGTATTGCTCGCGATGCAGCTTGGCTGGTTCCTGCTGCTTGCCCGCCAGCCGCCGCACCATGAAGTGGATGGCTTTGCGCGCGGCGTCCTGCTCGCGCTGCGCGTGGCCAGCGAGGAACACGCTGGTGCCGGCACGCTGCCGCCGCCGGTGCATCTCGGCGATTCGCTCGAACCGCCGAAGGAGGGCGATCTGAGCGCCGTGCTGCGCGTGCACCGCGTCCCGGCGTGGAACGTGCCCAAGGACACTCATCTGCACGAACCGACGCGCCGGCCGCTAGTCGACTTGACGCGCCATCTGCGTGAGCAATTGCCGCCCGGTACGCAGTTCGCCGTGGACGACGCGCGGCCGCCGCAACTGTGGGTGCGTTTTCCGGGCAGCGCGAACTGGATCGTCGTGCCGGTCGATATTCCGCCGCCGCCGCGCTTTGTCATCGAGGCGATTTCGATGCTCGTGGCGGCGCTCACGCTTTCGTTCCTCGCCGCATGGCAAATCCAGAAGCCGCTCGCGAGCCTCGCGCAGGCGGCTCGCCGGTTCGGCACCGGGGAGCGCATCGCGCCGCTCCTGGGCGAGGGGCCGCGCGAATTGCGCGAAGTGAGCGCGTCGTTCAACGACATGATGCGCTGTGTGAACGAGGCCGAAGACGACCGCGTGGTGATGCTGAGCGGCATCGCGCACGATCTGAAGACACCGCTTACGCGGCTCAAGCTGCGCGCGACCCTGATGGACGACGAGACGGAGCGCAAGGGCATGCTGCGCGATGTGGATTCGCTCGCGCACATCGTCCAGCAGTTTCTGGAGTTCGCGCAGCAGGCGCCCGACGCGAGCCGGCTGATGGGCGTCGATGCCTTTCTGCAAAGCCAGTTTGGCAATCCTGACGAAATCGAAGGCGGAAACGGTCCGCTTTTCTTGCTCGATCTGCGCGCCGGACCGCAATTCAGGCTGCCGCAGGTCGCGCTGGACCGGCTCGTGACGAATCTGGTCGATAACGCGCTCGAGTATGGGGCGCCGCCGGTCGAAATCGCGACCTCGATTGAAGGCGGTTCGTACCTCATACACGTGCGCGATCACGGCGCCGGCATCGAGCCGGACCGGATCTTGGCCGCCATGAGGCCGTTCGTACGCCTGAATGCCGCGCGCGGCGGCGAAGGCCACTGCGGCCTCGGGCTTGCCATTGTCGCCCGGCTGGCGCGCGACAACGGCGGAGAGTGCCTCGTCGAGAATCATCCCGACGGTGGTCTGCTCGTGCAGCTTTCCTTTCCGGCAACCCACTGCTGATCGTCGACCACGCAAAAAAGCGCGCCGAGCCCTCGCGGGCCGGCGCGCGCAAGCGCTCATGGAAGCGCTCGCTCGTGAACGTGCGAGGTCAGGCCGTCGTGCTCACGAACAGGCCGCTCGCGGCGCCGGGCCCCTGCTGCTGCAGGTTGCTCGCGAGCGTCGTGAGGAACTGCTGAAGCTCGGAGGTCGTGCTGCTGCTCGACGAACCGCTCGACGAGGCGCCCATGGCCGTCAACAGGTTCTGGAAGTCCGACGTCAGCGCGCTGTCCGAACTGCTGCTGCTCGATGAGCTGCTCGTCGTGCTCGAACCGGAAGACGTGCTGCTCGAAGTCGACGAGAGCGCCTGCGCCAGGTTCGAGATCGCCGACGACAGATCGTTGCCGTAACCGCCGGCCGACGAAGGCGGCGGGGGCGGGGGCGGCGGCATCATCGCGGTGGTGGCGCTCGTGTCGCTCGAGGTGGAGGAGGAGCTGGTGCTGGAACTCGATGCCGCGGTCGTCGCAGACGTCGCGCTGGCCGACGAAACCGTGCTGCTGTCGCTGCCTTCGGTCGTAGCCGTCGAGCTGACGCCGCTTTGTTGTGCTGCGGCCTGGAACAGCGCGCCGAGGAATTGCTGAAGCGCGGCGGCAAGCGTATCGCTCGACGTGGACGACGTGCTCGACGCCGAAGCGGTGGAGCTCGACGAAGCGTCCGCGCTGGCGGTGCTCGTGGACGTGCCGGACGTGCTGTCCGTGGTGAATCCGAGCGACGAGAGCGCCGAGGCGATCGCGGCAGCGAGCGGATTGACGCTGTTCGAGTCCGACGAGTCGTCCGAGGCCATGGGCATGCCCTGCACCTGGCTGCTGCCCGAGTTTTGCCCTTGCGCCTGGTAAGACGCCCAGATTGAGTAAAGTGAATTCGAACTGGATAACGCGCTTATCGACATATGTAACCCCCCGGTGAATGTGCGATATGGTTTTTCCGACCGAGGTGCCCTGGTCGAACCCCTCAGTTGGACCCCCTGAGTCGGACCCCTCAGTCGGCGCAATCGTATGCCGTCTTTCCCACCGGGTGGCGGCTTTGTAATTGAAGGAAAGAGTTCAGGTAAGGAACCTGCTCATTCCTTTCCAATCCTTACTTCAAGGCGCCTCGTCGCGCACCGGCGGCGCAAACCACAATGCGACCGCAATGCGGTTCCAGGCATTGATATTCGCCACGATCCTTACTGTGAGGCGTTTTGCGTTTGCGCGAGGCTGCACGAATGGTCGAGCAGGCCTTCCGCCGTGCCGGTGCCATCGTCCACGTCGAGCCCGCTGTTGACGACGAGCCAGCCGTCGCGCTGCACATCGCGGCCCGCGCCGGTCACGAGTATCGTTTGCCCGGCCATGGTCTGTTGCGGGCCGAGATCGCGCTCGACCACGCGAAACGGATTGTCGTGGTCCGCAAGGCTCGTCACGCGTGTCACGCGGTAGCGCGAGCCGTCGAGCGTGGTCCAGCGCCACGTTCCCGGCGCGATGTCGCTGTACGGCGCGAGCGCCTTCGTGATGTCGGGGCGCATGCAATCGACATGGATGTGCAGCTGATTCTGCGTGCGCCGCTGCGAGGAATTGATCTCGAGGCCCAACTGGTTGCCGGCGAGCGGCATGCCGAGCTTCGCCTCCACGTGGCGTCCTGCCGCCCACGCGCCGACCCAGTATTCGGGCGCGCCGCCGTAGAGAATATCGGGGCTCTCGATACCGGCCACGCGGTCGGTCGGAATCACGAGATATTGCGCGCGGCCTGCGATGTCCTTGAGCACTGCGTAGCGCTTCTGGAAATCGACGGTGGTGCAGGGGCCGGGCTTGCCCTTGTCGCGCATGTTCGGCACGCACTGGCCGCCCACGACTTTCCAGAGGCCGTCCGAATCGACCGCGGAGAGGCGCACGCAGGCGCCGGTGGTGGCGAGCGCAACAATCGCCGCCGTGGCTACGGCGAGGCGGGACATCCGCAGAAAAGGGGTAAGGTGCAAGGATCGCATCGGCGCGAGGTGTCTGGGTTCGTTCGATCAAATGCGCCACGGTGCGAAGCCTGCGCACGCCGCGGCGGGATGCAGCGCGCAGTGTAGCGCACCGGCCGTGACAGTCTCCTGGGCGATGTTGCCCAGATGTTGGCGCTGGTCTATTTGCGGCGCGGATGAAACGTGACCGGCTGCGCTCAAATCTCCGGCGCAGGCAGCGTCCCCAGAATCGCTTCGAACGCGAGGCCGATCGCGAGCAGCCTGCGGTCGCCGCCGGCGGGTCCATCGAGTTCGAGCCCGACCGGCAGCCGCCCCTGGACGAGGCCCGCCGGCAGCGCGAGGCCCGGAATGCCGGCGTTGCTCGCAGGGTCGGTGTTGCGCAGATACGCTTCCATCTCGTCGATGGGAGCCGCGCCGTCGATCGATACGCGCGACGAACCGTTCAGCTCGTCGATCGGCACGGCGGCGAGCCGCGTGGTGGGAAAGAGCAGGGCGTCGAGGCCGCCGGCCGCGAACGTCTGCGCATAGAGCTGCTGGAGGCGCGGCCGCCACACCGTCATCGCGGCGTGGTAGTCGCCGCCGCGCGCGTCCGCGAGCACGGCGTCGTAGGCGGCGCGCACGTCGGGGCTCGCAATCTGCGCGACAACGTCGGCCACGGTTTGCGCGGGCGCGTTGTTGGCCACGAGCCACGCTGCGAGATCTTCTATCGGCTCATGCAGCGCGAGCGCGTAGCTCACGCGGTCGTTCAGCGCGAGCAGTTCGCCCATCTCGACCGGCACGAGCGTGACGCCCGCGGCTTCGAGCTTCGCGAGCGCGGCGCGCGCCACGTCCTCGAGCGCGGCTTCGAGACCTTCCCACAGCGGCGCGGGCAGGCCAATGCGCAGATTCGTCACGGCGGCCGGCGAGAGCGGGCCGTGCCCTGTGATCACGGCGTCGAGCAGCGCGACATCGGCTACCGTGCGCCCCATCGGCCCGACCGTGTCGCGCGTATGGCTGATCGGCACGATGGCCTGCGGGTCGTGGTAGCGGCGTT
>DATBXG010000738.1:0-4551 GCA_036514415.1 Paraburkholderia sp. | reverse complement strand
GCGGCGCATGAGCGTCTTGGCCGCGTGCTGCTCAACGACCCGGCCACGGGCGTGATGCGCCACGCGGACGCCGGCTACGAGCTCGCGCAGCAAACCGCGCGCGAGGCGGGCCTCAAGCTGCCGATGCTCGGCCGATGAGCGGCGCGAACCTGGCAAAGGCGCCGGTACAGGCGGCGAGCCTCACGCTGTTGCGCGGGGCGGCGCTCGTGGCGTCGCCGTGGAAGAACGGCGGCGGCGTCACGCGCGAAATCGCGGTGGCGCCCATGGCCACGCAAGCTGCCGCATCGCTCGATACATTCGCGTGGCGCGTGAGCGTGGCCGACGTCGCGCAGGCGGGGCCGTTCTCGCGTTTCGAAGGCGTCGATCGCACGCTGGTGCTGCTCGAAGGCGCGGGCATGCTGCTCGACGAAGCGGGCAGCACGCATGCGCTCACGCAGCCGCTGGACGTCGCGCGCTTTGCCGGCGAAGCGGCGATCGATGCGCGCCTGGTGAATGGCGCCACGCGCGATTTCAACCTGATGGTGCGCCGCGACGCGGCGCGCGGCACGCTGGAAGTGTGGCGTGAAAACGCGCGGCACAGCCTGCGCGCGCAAACGGTGCTGCTCTACTGCGCGCAAGGCGAACAGGACGTGCACATCGATGGCGATCGCCACGTGCGCCTCGAAGCGGGCGACACGCTGCGCATCGATACGCCCGACGCGCAGTGTCCCCTGCATATCGAAACGCGCGGTGCGGGCGCGTTGCTCGCCGTGGCGCTGGACGTGCTGGATGCGCCGGGGCAAAACACTACGGACACAGCATCGCGCGATGCCGTGCGCACTTCATGAATCGCACGCTCTGGCAGAACCTCAAGCTGTGCCCGTATGGCGATCCGGGCCGCAGCGTCGAAAACGCGGCGATCGCCGTGCAAGACGGCAAGATCGCGTGGCTCGGCGCAGCGGGCGAGCTGCCCGCGCACTTCACCGACTGGCCGCGCGAGGACCTGGGCGGCGCCTGGGTCACGCCCGGCCTCGTGGACTGCCACACGCACCTCGTCTACGGCGGTCAGCGCGCCGATGAATTCGCTCAGCGTCTTGCAGGCGTGAGCTACGAAGAAATCGCGCGGCAGGGCGGCGGCATCGTCTCGACGGTGCGCGCCACGCGCGCCGCCGACGAAGCCTCGCTTTATGCGCAGTCGGCAGCACGGCTCGAGGCGCTGCTCGCGGAAGGTGTGACGGCAGTCGAGATCAAGTCGGGCTATGGCCTCGATCTGGCCAGTGAGCGCAAGATGCTGCGTGTCGCGCGCGAACTGGGCGAGCGCTATCCGGTCACGGTGCGCACGACGTTCCTCGGCGCGCATGCGTTGCCGCCCGAGTTCGCGGGCCGCGCCGACGACTATATCGACGAAGTGTGCGAACGCATGCTACCCGCGCTCGCGGACGAAGGCCTCGTCGACGCCGTCGATGTGTTCTGCGAACGAATCGGCTTCTCGCTCGCGCAGAGCGAGCGCGTGTTCGAGGCGGCCGCGCGGCGCAAGCTCGCGGTCAAGATGCACGCCGAGCAGCTTTCGAATAGCGGTGGCGCGGCGCTCGCGGCGCGTCATGGCGCGTTGTCGGCCGACCATCTGGAATTTCTCGACGAAGCGGGCGTCGCCGCCATGAAGGCCGCCGGCACGGTGGCCGTGCTGCTGCCGGGCGCGTATTACTTCATCCGCGAAACGCAGCTTCCGCCGCTCGAATTGCTGCGGCGCTACGAGGTGCCGATCGCCATTTCGACCGACAGCAACCCGGGCACCTCTCCCGCGACGTCGCTGCTCCTGATGATGAACATGGCGACCACGTTGTTCCGCTTGACGGTGCCCGAAGTGTTGCAGGGCGTGACGCGGCATGCCGCGCAGGCGTTCGGCGACGCGGAGCATCATGGCACGCTCGCGGTCGGCCGTCCCGCGGACTTCGCCGTGTGGCCGGTGCAATCGCTCGCGGAACTTGCCTACTGGATTGGCCGCCCGCTTTGCGCGCGCGTGGTGCGCGGCGGCGAGACCGTCTTCGAGCGTCGCGCATACGAGCGGCGCGTTTGAGCGCTATTTTCACGCATGAATCACATCATCGAAACGAATCCGACTTCACGTGCGCTCTTCGCCGCGCATGCGTATCTGCCCGACGGCTGGCGCCGCAATGTGCTGCTCGAATGGGATGCGGCGGGCACGCTGCGCAGCGTGACGCCCGATCTGGCGCAGGCGCCGCGCGGCGTCGCTCATGCGGCAGGCCCGATCCTGCCTGGCATGCCTAATCTTCATTCGCATGCGTTTCAGCGCGCCATGGCGGGCCTCACCGAATATCGCGCGAATCCCACCGACAGCTTCTGGAGCTGGCGCGACCTGATGTATCGCTTCGCGGCGCGCATCACGCCCGACGATCTGGGCGCGATCGCGCGCTGGCTCTATGTCGAAATGCTGAAGGCGGGCTATACGTCGGTTTGCGAATTCCACTACGTGCATCACGCGCAGGACGGGCAGCGTTACGCGAGCCCCGCCGAACTGGCGCAACGCGTGGTCGATGCGGCGGACGTCACCGGCATCGGCATGACGATGCTGCCCGTGCTGTATCAATACAGCGGCTTCGGCGCGCAAGCGCCGCGCGACGATCAGCGCCGCTTCATCAACACGCCGGAGCAGTTGCTCGGCATCGTCGAGGCGCTGCGCGCGTGGCGACCCGAGCATGGCGCGTTGCGCTACGGCGTCGCACCGCATTCGCTGCGCGCCGTTTCGCATGACTCGTTGCGCGTGCTGCTCGAAGGTCTCGACCGCGCGCTGCCGGGCGCGCCGGTGCATATCCACATCGCCGAGCAGACGGCGGAAGTGGAGGCCTGCATCGCGACGGAAGGCGCGCGGCCGGTGCAATGGCTGCTCGACCGCTTCGACGTGAACGCACGCTGGTGCCTCGTTCACGCCACGCACATCGATGCGCAGGAAACTGCCGCGCTGGCAACGCGCGGCGCGATTGCAGGCCTGTGCCTCACGACCGAGGCGAATCTCGGCGACGGCATTTTCCCGGCGCGCGACTATCTCGATGCTGGCGGCGCGTTCGGCGTGGGCTCGGACAGCCACATCGGCGTGGACTGGCGCGCCGAGTTGCGCCTGCTCGAATACGGCCAGCGGCTCGCACGGCGCGAGCGCAACGTGCTGGCCGCGGCGCACCAGCTACAGGTTGCCGACCGGCTCTTCGACGGGGCGCTCGCCGGCGGTGCGAGCGCAACCGGCCGCACCGTGGGCGCATTGAAAGCAGGCGCGCGCGCGGACTGGATCGTGCTCGACGCGCAGCATCCGGATCTGGCGGAGCAGAAGCCGCACACGTGGCTTTCTTCGGTGGTGTTCTGCGAACACGGCGAGACGCCGGTGCTCGACGTCTACACGGGCGGCGAAAAAATCGTGGAAGGACGACGCCATCGCGACGAAGCGCGCCTCTACGCCGACTATCGCGCCGCGCTCGCGCGATTGCTGGCCGAGGCCTGAGCGGGCAAACGTGCCCACGTGCCATCTACGAGACTACACTCCATGACCGACATCTTTTCACTGGAACGCGGCACGGCGCCGCTCATCATTTCGATTCCGCATCTGGGCACGCACATTCCCGCTGCGATGCACGGCCAGTACACGGACGTCGCGTTGACCGTCGCGGACACCGACTGGCATCTCGATCGCCTTTACGCGTTCGCGAAGGCGCTGGGCGCGACCGTGCTCGGCGCGCGTGTCTCGCGTTATGTGATCGACCTGAATCGTCCGCCGAACGACGAGAGCCTCTATCCCGGCCAGACCACGACCTCGCTGTGCCCGACCGAGACGTTTCGCGGCGAGCCCGTCTATCGCGAGGGTTGCGAGCCCGACGCGGCGGAGCGTCAGCGTCGCGTGCAGACGTTCTGGCAGCCATATCACGACACGCTGGCCGCCGAGCTGAAGCGCCTGCGCGCGGCGCATGCGAATGTATTGCTGTGGGAGGCGCATTCGATCGCGAGCGTGTTGCCGCGTCTGTTCGACAACAAGCTGCCCGATCTGAATATCGGCACGCAGGACGGCCGCACGGTGGACGCGGCGGTGCAGGCGCGCGCGGAACGCGCGGCGGCGGCTAGCGGTTATACGTGGATCGCGAACGGGCGCTTCAAGGGCGGCTATATCACGCGCCACTTCGGCGCGCCGCAGGATGGCGTCCACGCGATCCAGCTCGAGATGTGCCAGTCCGTGTACATGAACGAAACCGCGCCGTTCGACTACGTGCCCGCGCTCGCGGAGAAAGTGCAGCCAGCGCTGCGCGACATGGTGGGTGGCGCGCTGGAGGCCATCGAGGCGTTGAACGCAGCATAGAGGATAACCCCTGTCGAAGCCGACAGGGTTGGGCGACGCTAGCGGCGTGCCGATGCGCGGGCTACAACAGCCACTCGATCGGCAGGATGGAGAAAAACCAGACGCTCAGGCGCTGGTTCCATTTCGTGTTGGGCTCGGTGTCGTAGCGCACGACCGTATCGTCGGCGAGGCGGGTCCAGTAGAGCTTGCCGTTCGCGTCGAGGTGCGCCTGGTAG
>DATBXG010000737.1:0-2802 GCA_036514415.1 Paraburkholderia sp. | reverse complement strand
AGGCGCGTATCGTGAAACTGGCGTCGAACGAGAATCCGCTCGGCATGCCGGCGTCCGCGAAGACAGCGATGGCGAAGGCTGCCAGCGAACTCGGCCGCTATCCGGACGCCAACGCGTTCGAACTGAAGGCGGCGCTTTCCGCGCACTACGATGTGCCCGCCGACTGGATCACGCTCGGCAACGGCAGCAACGACATTCTCGAAATGGCCGCGCATGCGTTTGTGGAGCGCGGCCAGTCGATCGTCTATTCGCAGTATTCATTCGCGGTCTATGCGCTCGCGACCCAGGGCCTCGGCGCGCGCCATGTCGTGACGCCGGCCGTGCGCTATGGCCACGATCTGGACGCGATGCTCGCGGCGATCGATGAAGACACGCGTCTCGTGTTCATCGCGAACCCGAACAACCCGACCGGCACGTTCATCGAAGGCGCGAAGCTCGAGGCGTTCATCGCGAAGGTTCCCGCGCATGTGGTGGTGGTGCTCGACGAGGCGTACACGGAATATCTCGCGGCGCAAAAGCGCTACGACTCGATCGCGTGGGTGCGCCGCTATCCGAACCTGCTCGTCTCGCGCACCTTCTCGAAGGCGTACGGGCTCGCAGGTCTGCGCGTCGGTTTTGCGATCGCGCAGCCGCAACTGACCGATCTGCTGAACCGTCTGCGCCAGCCGTTCAACGTCAACACGCTCGCACAGGCGGCCGCGGTCGCCGCGCTCGGCGACACGGCGTTCCTCGAGCGCAGCGCGGCGCTCAACGCCGAAGGCTATCGCACGCTCACCGCTGCGTTCGAACGCCTGGGTCTCGAATACGTGCCGTCAGACGGCAATTTCGTGCTGGTGCGCGTGGCGAAAGACGCGGCGGACGATGGTGCGGGCGAGCGCGTGAACCTCGCGCTGCTCGAGCAGGCCGTGATCGTGCGGCCGGTGGGCAACTACGGCCTGCCGCAGTGGCTGCGTGTGACGATCGGCTTGCCCGAGGAGAACGCGGCCTTCGTCGCGGCCCTCGAGCGAGCGCTTGGCGCGCCGTGAGCGCGCAACCTCTATTTTTCGGTGACGTCGTGAGTGCGTTTTCGTTCAATAAACTGGTGATTTTCGGCGTGGGCCTGATCGGCGGGTCGCTTGCGCGCGCGTTGCGCGAGCGCGGCTCGCATGGCCGGGAAGGCGCGCAGGTGATCGGCGTGGGGCGCCGCGCGCATTCGGTCGCGCGCGCGCTCGAACTGGGCGTGATCGACGCCGCCGCGACGCTCGACGACGAAGCGGCGCTCGCCGCCGCGCTCGCTGGCGCCGATATCGTGCTGATCGCCGCGCCCGTTGCGCAGACCCAGGTGCTGCTCGAGCGCATCGCGCCGCATCTGGGGCAAGCGACCATCGTCACCGACGCCGGCAGCACCAAGAGCGACGTGATCGCCGCTGCGCGCTCGGCGCTCGGCGCGCGCATTGCGCAGTTCGTGCCGGGGCACCCGATCGCCGGGCGCGAGTCCAGCGGCGTCGATGCCGCGTTGCCCGACCTGTACGTCGGCCGCAACGTCGTGCTGTGTCCGCTCGCGGAAAACGCGCCCGCGTCGGTCGAGCGCATTGCCGCGATGTGGCGCGCCACGGGCGCCGTGATCGGCGAGATGCCGGCCGCGCAGCACGATCGCGTGTTCGCCTCGGTGAGCCATCTACCGCACGTGTTGTCGTTTGCGCTCGTCGACCAGATTCTCGCTTCGCCCGACGCCCAGTTGAAGTTCTCGTTCGCAGCGGGCGGTTTCCGCGATTTCACGCGGATTGCCGCGTCGAGCCCCGAAATGTGGCGCGACGTGTGCCTCGCGAACCGCGCCGCGCTGCTCCCCGAGCTCGACGGCTACACTGAAGTGCTCGCGAAGCTGCGTGCGGCCATCGACGCCGGCGACGGCGCCGCGCTCGAAACCGTGTTCGCGCGCTCGCGCGCGGCGCGCGAGGCGTGGCAGGAGCGCGGCGGCAAGGGCGCGGCGGCTGGCGAAACTGCGCCAGGCAAATGAGCACGCAAGCAAGCAGGTAAACAAGCAAGCAGTAACGCGCCAGGCGGCGCGAGCGCCGCCAATCCAGGCCGCAACTCAAGGCATTCTCAGGACACGCTCATGGAACACCTCGATCTCGGACCGTTCACCCGTGCGTCCGGCACGATCCGTCTGCCCGGCTCGAAGAGCATCTCGAACCGCGTGCTGCTGCTCGCCGCGCTGGCCGAGGGCGAAACGACCATCACGAACCTGCTCGACTCCGACGACACGCGCGTCATGCTCGACGCGCTCGAAAAGCTCGGCGTGAAGCTCAAGCGCGAGGACGACACCTGCGTCGTGCAGGGCACGCGCGGCGCCTTCCAGGCGGTGCGCGCCGATCTCTTCCTCGGCAACGCGGGCACGGCCGTGCGTCCGCTCACGGCGGCGCTCGCCGTGAATGGCGGTGACTACCGCATTTTCGGCGTGCCGCGCATGCACGAGCGGCCCATCGGCGACCTCGTGGACGGCCTGCGCCAGATCGGCGCGAAGATCGACTATGAGGAGAATGAAGGCTATCCGCCGTTGCGCATCCGTCCGGCGCCGATTTCGGTCGAAGCGCCCATCCGCGTGCGCGGCGACGTGTCGAGCCAGTTCCTCACGGCACTCCTGATGACGCTGCCGCTCGTGCGCGCCAAGGACGGCGTGACGATCGTCGAGGTGGACGGCGAGCTGATTTCCAGGCCCTATATCGAGATCACGATCAAGCTGATGGAGCGCTTCGGCGTGAAGGTCGAGCGCCACGGCTGGCATCGCTTCGAGATTCCGGCGGGCGTGCGCTACCAGTCGCC
>DATBXG010000736.1:0-2540 GCA_036514415.1 Paraburkholderia sp. | reverse complement strand
TGGCCGCGCGATCAAGTCGTGCAACCAGCTCGCGGTGCAGTGCGACGGCATGGAGGTGACGACGATCGAAGGCCTCGCGAAGAACGGCACGCTGCATCCGATGCAGGCCGCGTTCCGCGAATGCCACGGCCTGCAATGCGGCTTCTGCACGCCCGGCATGGTGATGTGCGCCACCGCGCTCGCCGCCGCGAAGCCTGACCTCACCGAAGCGGACGTGCGCGAAGGCCTCGACGGCAACTTCTGCCGCTGTACGGGCTATCACAACATCGTGAAGGCGGTGGTCGCGGGTGCGCAGGAAATGCGCGCCGGCACGACCGCCGCCGCGTGATTCGGGAGGCCGCCATGAACGCACCCGAACCCAACCGCATGATCGGCGCGCCCGTGAAGCGCAAGGAAGACTTCCGCTTCCTCACCGGCGCCGGCCAGTACACCGACGATGTCGTCCTGCCCGCGCAAACGTACGCGGTATTCGTGCGCTCGCCTCACGCTCACGCGCGCATCAAGAGCATCGACACGAGCGCCGCGAAAGCTTCGCCCGGCGTCGTGGCCGTATTCACCGGCGCGGACCTCGCGGCCGAAAACGTGGGCGGCCTGCCGTGCGGGTGGCTCATCCACAGCATCGACGGCACGCCCATGCACGAGCCGCCGCATCCCGTGATCGCGCACGGGAAGGCGCTGCATGTGGGCGACCAGGTCGCGCTCGTGATCGCCGATTCGATCAAGGCCGCGAAGGATGCCGCCGAGCAGGTCGAAGTCGACTACGAAGAGCTGCCCGCCATTGTCGACACGGCGCACGCCGCCGACGCGGGCCAGCCGCTCGTGCACGACAGCGTGCCCAACAACACCTGCTATACGTGGGGCCACGGCGACAAGGCCGCGACCGACGCTGCTTTTGCGCAAGCCGCGCACGTGACGACGCTCGACATCGTCAACAACCGCCTCATACCGAACGCGATCGAGCCGCGCGCCGTGAACGCGAGCTACTCGGCCCACGACGACAGCTACACCGTATACGTGGCGAACCAGAACCCGCACGTCGAGCGCCTGCTCATGGCCGCATTCGTGCTCGGGCTGCCCGAAACGAAGCTGCGCATCGTCGCGCCCGACGTGGGCGGCGGCTTCGGCTCGAAAATCTTTCTGTACGCCGAAGATGTCGCGCTCACGTGGGCTGCGAAGAAAATCCGCCGTCCGGTCAAGTGGACCGCCGAACGCTCGGAGTCCTTCGTTTCCGACGCGCATGGCCGCGACCACGTCACCAAAGCCGAACTCGCGCTCGACAAGGACGGCAAGTTCCTCGCCATGCGCGTGCACACCACGGCGAACATGGGCGCGTATCTCTCGACGTTTTCCTCGAGCGTGCCGACCATCCTCTACGCGACGCTGCTCGCGGGCCAGTACACCACGCCCGCGATCTACGCCGAGGTGAAGGCGGTGTTCACGAACACGGTGCCGGTCGATGCGTACCGCGGCGCGGGGCGGCCTGAAGCGACCTACGTGGTCGAGCGTCTGGTGGAAACGGCCGCCCGCGAGATGAATATCGATCCGGCCGAAATCCGCCGCCGCAACTTCATCACGAGCTTCCCGTATGCCACGCCGGTGGGCCTCACCTACGATACCGGCGACTACGAAGCGTGCCTCGCGCGCGCTTTGGAACTCGCCGACGTCAACGGCTTCGCCGCACGCCGCGACGCTTCGAAGGCACAGGGGAAACTGCGCGGCCTTGGCCACTCGTGCTACATCGAGGCGTGCGGGCTTGCGCCGTCGAACATCGCGGGTGCGCTCGGCGCGCGTGCGGGCCTTTTCGAAGCGGGCGAGGTCCGCGTGAACCCCACGGGCTCCGTCACCGTGTTCACGGGCTCGCATAGCCACGGCCAGGGGCATGAGACGACCTTCGCACAGGTCGTGTCCGACCGCCTCGGCGTGCCGATCGAGCAGATCGAGATCGTGCACGGCGACACCGCGCGCATTCCGTTCGGCATGGGCACCTACGGGTCGCGCTCGATCGCCGTGGGCGGCTCGGCCCTCATGAAGGCGCTCGACAAGATCGAGGCCAAGGCGAAGAAGATCGCCGCCCACATGCTCGAAGCGGGCGTGGAGGACATCGAGTTCGCCGATGGCGTGTTCCGCGTCGCCGGCACCGATCGCACCAAGACCTTCGCCGAAATCTCGCTCGCCGCCTACGTGCCGCACAACTATCCGCTGGAGACGCTCGAACCGGGCCTCGACGAAAGCGCGTTCTACGACCCGACCAACTTCACTTACCCGTCGGGCGCGTATCTGTGCGAAGTCGAAGTCGATCCCGAGACGGGCGAGACGCGCATCGAGCGCTTCACCGCGGTCGACGACTTCGGCAACGTCATCAACCCGATGATCGTCGAAGGCCAGGTCCATGGCGGACTTGGCCAGGGCATCGGCCAGGCGATGCTCGAGCGCTGCATCTACGACAACGAGAGCGGCCAGTTGCTCTCGGGCTCGTACATGGACTACGCCATGCCGCATGCGTCGGATGTGCCCTCGTTCACGGTGGAAACCGCGAAAGG
>DATBXG010000735.1:0-3193 GCA_036514415.1 Paraburkholderia sp. | reverse complement strand
GGGACCACGTCGCCGGCGTTGCCGGAGCGACGAACGAATGCGCTTAACGCGACGCGTTCACGTCCGCGACGAGCAGCGCCGCCATGTTGACGATACGGCGCACCGTAGCCGACGCCGTCAGCACGTGCACCGGCTTCGCGGCGCCCAGCAGGATCGGTCCGATGGCAATGTTGTTGCCAGCCGCCGTCTTGAGCAGGTTGTAGGAAATGTTCGCCGCGTCGATGTTCGGCATGATGAGCAGGTTCGCTTCGCCTTCGAGCGTCGATTCCGGCAGGACCTCCTTGCGCAGGTTCGCATCGAGCGCCACGTCGCCGTGCATCTCGCCGTCCACCTGCAGGTCCGGCGCGCGCTCCTTGAGAATATCGAGCAGGTCGCGCATTTTTTGCGCGGAAGGCGCGAGGCTCGAACCGAAGTTCGAATGCGAGCACAGTGCGATCTTCGGCTCGATGCCGAACCGGCGCACTTCCTCGGCGGCCATGATGGTGATTTCCGCGAGCTGCTCGGGCGTCGGGTCGACGTTGACGTGCGTGTCGACGATGAAGATCTGGCGGTTCGGCAGCACGAGCGCGTTCATTGCCGCGTAGACGTTGCAGCCAGCCTTCTTGCCGATCACCTGGTCGATGAAGTGCAGATGGCGGTGGGTCGTGCTCACCGTGCCGCAGATCATGCCGTCGGCCTCGCCCTTCTGCACAAGCATCGAGCCGATCAGCGTCGTGCGGCGGCGCATTTCGAGCTTCGCCATTTGATGCGTGATGCCCTTGCGCGCCATGAGCTTCGCGTAGGTCTGCCAGAAGTCGCGATAGCGTTCGTCGTGGTCGGTGTTGACGACCGAGTAGTCGTGCCCCGCGACGAGACGCAGGCCATAGCGCGCAATGCGCTGCTCGATCACGGCCGGGCGGCCGATCAGGATGGGCTTCGCGAGCTTTTCGTCGACCACGATCTGCACCGCGCGCAGGATGCGCTCCTCTTCGCCCTCGGCGAACACGATGCGTTTCTTCTCCGGCTCCACCGCGCGCGCGAGCTGGAAGATCGGCTTCATGGTCGTGCCGCTGTGGTAGACGAACTGCTGGAGGTGCTGCTCGTAGGCGTCCATGTCCTCGATCGGACGCGTCGCGACGCCCGACTCCATGGCCGCCTGGGCCACGGCCGGCGCGATCTTCACGATCAGGCGCGGGTCGAAGGGCTTCGGAATCAGGTACTCCGGCCCGAACTGCAGATCCTGGATGCCGTAGGCCGTGGCCACGACGTCGCTCTGTTCCTGGCGCGCCAGTTCTGCAATGGCGTTCACGGCGGCGATTTCCATCTCGCGCGTGATGGTGGTCGCACCCGCGTCGAGCGCGCCGCGGAAGATGAACGGGAAGCACAGGACGTTGTTCACCTGGTTCGGGTAGTCCGTGCGGCCCGTGGCGATCACGGCGTCCGGGCGCACTTCGAGCGCCAGCTCCGGCAGGATTTCCGGCGTGGGATTGGCGAGCGCGAGAATGAGCGGCTTCGCCGCCATCTGCCTGACCATGTCCTGCTTGAGCACGCCGCCCGCCGAAAGGCCGAGGAAAATGTCGGCGCCCTCGATCACTTCCGCCAGCGTGCGCGCGTTGGTTTCGCGCGCGAAACGCTCCTTGTCCGGGTCCATCAGCTCGGTGCGGCCCTTGTAGACCACGCCCGCGAGGTCGGTCACGACGATGTTTTCGAGCGGCAGTCCGAGGTCGACCAGCAGGTCCAGACACGCCAGCGCCGCCGCGCCCGCGCCCGAGGACACGAGCTTGACTTCCTTGATGTCCTTGCCCACGACCTTCAGGCCGTTCGTGAAGGCGGCCGCCACCACGATGGCGGTGCCGTGCTGGTCGTCGTGGAAGACCGGAATCTTCATGCGCTTGCGCGCTTCACGTTCGACGATGAAGCACTCGGGCGCCTTGATGTCTTCGAGGTTGATGCCGCCGAAGGTGGGCTCGAGCGCGGCGATCACGTCGACGAGCTTGTGCGGGTCCGTCTCGTTGAGCTCGATGTCGAACACGTCGATGCCCGCGAACTTCTTGAAGAGCACCGCCTTGCCTTCCATCACGGGCTTCGAGGCGAGCGGCCCGATGTTGCCGAGGCCGAGCACGGCCGTGCCGTTCGACACGACGCCCACGAGATTGCTGCGCGCCGTGAAGCGCGCGGCGTTGAGCGGATTCTCGACGATCGCCTCGCACGCGAACGCCACGCCCGGCGAGTACGCAAGCGAGAGATCGCGCTGGTTGATCATCTGCTTGGTCGGCGCGATCGCGATCTTCCCCGGCGTGGGGAACTCGTGATAATCGAGGGCGGCTTCGCGAAGCTTGTTCGTGGCGGGATTCGACATGAGAGGCTGGACGTTAGTGCAGATTAGAATAACAACTCGAACGCTGGGTTGCCCGATTGTAGCGCCAATCCCCCAAGGCATTCTTTACAGTTAGGGCGCAGGTGCCGCGACCGGGATGCAGGGAACGCCGCGCCTGCGCGCCCTTCGCGGCGCCGGCCAAGTCATTCGTCATAGACCTTTCGTCATGCTTTCCGAGTTCTCCCTCATCGACCGATATTTCGCTCACCGCGCGCGCACGAACACGCGGCGCGCCGTACTCGGCATCGGCGACGACTGCGCGCTCATCGCGCCCGCCGCCGGCGAAATGCTGGCTGTCTCCACGGACATGCTGGTGGAAGGCCGTCATTTTTTCCCGGATATCGATCCGCACGCGCTCGGCCATAAGGCGCTGGCCGTCAATCTGTCGGACCTCGCCGCGATGGGCGCGCAGCCGCTCGGCTTCACGCTCGCGTTCGCGCTCCCGAAGCCGGGCGAGGACTGGCTTGCCGCCTTCAGCGCGGGCCTCTTCGAGCTGGCCGACCGCTACGACTGCGAATTGATTGGCGGCGACACCACCGCCGGCCCCCTCAACCTCTGCCTGACGGTGTTCGGCTCGGTGCGGCAGGATGTCGCACTCCGGCGCGACGCCGCCCGGGCGGGCGACGACATCTGGGTCTCCGGCACGCCCGGCGACGCGCGCGCGGGCCTCGGCATGCTGCGCGGCGAATGGCAGGTGAGCGCGCAGATGAACGAGAAGGACGCCGCGCACTTTCGCCGCGCGCTCGAATACCCCGAGCCGCGCGTGGCGCTCGGCCTCGCGCTGCGCGGCGTCGCGCGCGCGGCGCTCGACGTGTCGGACGGACTGGCCGGCGACCT
>DATBXG010000734.1:0-5839 GCA_036514415.1 Paraburkholderia sp. | reverse complement strand
GTCGAGACCCGATCCGCGGCTTGCGGCCAGCACGATCGCCGAGCCCGCGCCGCGCGACGAAGCGTTGAGATAGCGGTTCTCGGCTTCCGAATATTCGTCGGCGTCTTGCAGGCGGAAGATTTCGTTGACCGTCGCGATGCGGTCTTCCACGTCGACCAGCGTTTGCGTGTCGTGAATCGTCTTCGTGACGGCCTGCATGGCCGACACGGCCGCGCGGATCTGATGATTCGCCCAGATCACGCAGCTGATGCCCGCCTTGCGGAACACGTCGGTCGGCGTGCTGTAGTACTTGGTCGGCACGATCACGAGCGGGCCGCGGCCCGCCCACTCGCGCGCAAACGTGAGGATCTCGTCAGGCTTCGAGAGCTTGCTGTGGATGAGGATCGCATCCGCGCCGGCACGACGGTAAGC
This sequence comes from Paraburkholderia sp., assembly GCA_036514415.1. Taxonomy (GTDB): domain Bacteria; phylum Pseudomonadota; class Gammaproteobacteria; order Burkholderiales; family Burkholderiaceae; genus Paraburkholderia. The sequence continues at coordinate 5,428 of DATBXG010000734.1, read as the reverse complement.
CTCGGCGCGCTTGAGCGCTTCGTCCATGCCCCAGCCCGCGATCAGCGCCTCGACGCGCGCGACGATCGAAAAGTGCTCGTCGGTCTGCGAGTCCTTGCCCGCCTGGATCTTGCCGCAGAACTCGTCGATCTCGGCGAGCGGCTGCGCCTCGCCCTTGATGAAGCTGTTGGTCTTCGGGAACTGCTTGTCCTCGATGCACACGCCCGCAATGCCGCGCTGCTCCAGCTTGCGCACGAGACGGCGCACGTTGTTGAAGTTGCCGTAGCCGGTGTCGCCGTCGAGCAGAATGGGCAGGTCGCTCGCGTCGGCCATGAATTCGAGGTTGTCGACCACCTGGGTCCAGCTCGCCTCGTTGTTGTCACGCACGCCGAACTGCGCGGAGATCGAGAGGCCCGAGCCCCAGATCGCCTTGAAGCCCGCCTCGCGTGCAATGCGCGCGGAGAGGCCGTTGTGCGCTTCCATCAGGAATTCGAGTTCGTTGCTGATCAGCATCTCGCGCAGCCGCGCGCTGCGCGATGTCGAAACTGCGACGGGAACCCGTGCGGGGTCGCGTGCGTTCATTCTTCTTGCTCCAGTGGACGTCATGAAGGCGGCAGCGGGGGCCGCGCCGTGCGCGTCGCATCGTTGGGAAAATCCGTCATCCCGGCGGCGTCGCAGGCCTCGAAGCCTGGCCGGTCGGGGCCAAAGCCGCGACTATATCGGAAATGATTCGCATCCGCAGTCGACCACCACAAATAGTGGCAAATCATGGAGTTGCTGTGAAATTTGTGGTTTTTAGAGGCGCATTCGCGCGTGTTTCAACGCAGCGTCATATGCGCTGCATTTATTTGCCCCAGGTCAAGACTTGTTGCTTTGTATGAGGAAACGCTGCCCGAGCAGGGTTCCTCCTGGGTCGCGCGCACGTTTGCGCGGGCCGTTAACACACTCTGACGGCCTCGTTTCGCGCCCACGTTCGCCCCTCGTTTCGACCGTTGCGCCGCCCCTCTGGAATAGCCGAACGACCATGCAGAAGATGACCCTCAACAAGAAGCTCCGCTCGATGATCGCGATCCTCTGGATCGGCCTGCTGTTGATCGTCGCCTTTGGCGCCTGGCAAAGCCGCGAGGCGATGATCCGCGAGCGGCGCGCGCAGCTCACGACGCTCGTGGACGAAGCGACGAGCGTCGCGAACTACTACTACGGCCTCTCGCAACGCAACGTGCTTCCCGAAGCCGACGCGCAGAAGCAGGCACTCACCATGATCGGCTCGATCCGCTACGGCACCGACGGCTATCTGAGCATCAACAACTCGCAGGCGGTCATGCTGATGCATCCGATCAAGCCCGAGCTCGACGGCAAGAACCTCAGCGACTTCACCGACCCCGCGGGCACCCATGTCTTCACCGGGCTCGTGAGCGCGGCGAGCGGCCCGAACGGCGGCTTTCTCGATTACCTCTGGGCCAAGCCCGGCCACAGCGAACCCGTGCCCAAGACGAGCTACGGCCACCGCTTCGCGCCGTGGGACTGGGTGATCGTGACCGGCATGTATATGGACGACGTGCGCGCCGAGTTCTACGACAGCCTGCTGCGCTGGCTCGGCGTGACTTTCCTGCTGGGCGCCGCCGCCACCGCCGTGATGGTGTTCGTGGTGCGCAGCGTACGCAGCAGCATCGGCGGCGAGCTCGAAGGCGCGGTGGACGCGGCCAACCGCATCGCCAACGGCGACCTCACCCTGCATCTGCAGGTGCAAGGCTCGAACGAGCACAGCCTGATGCGTGCGCTCGCAACGATGCAAGGCTCGCTCGTGCAAACCGTCTCGCGCGTGCGCAGCGGCGCGGAGAACATCAACGTGGGCGCCAACGAGATTGCGGCAGGCAACACCGATCTCTCGCAGCGCACCGAGGAACAGGCGGCCGCGCTCGTGCAGACCGCTTCGAGCATGGACCAGATGACGGCGAACGTGCGCCAGAACGCGGACAGCGCCCAGCACGCGGCGACGCTCGCGAGCGAGGCCGCCAACGTCGCGACGCGCGGCAGCGCCGTGGTGGACGACGTGGTGCGCACCATGGGCGACATCACGACGAGTTCGCAGCAGATTGGCGACATCATCGGCGTGATCGACGGCATCGCGTTCCAGACCAACATCCTGGCCTTGAACGCGGCCGTGGAAGCCGCACGTGCGGGCGAGCAGGGGCGCGGCTTCGCGGTGGTGGCCGCCGAGGTGCGCAGCCTCGCGCAACGGTCGGCCACGGCCGCGAAGGAGATCAAGGCGCTGATCGAAAAATCCACCGGCACCGTGAGCGAAGGCCAGCAACTCGTGACCAACGCGGGCTCGACGATGACCGAGATCGTGCAGTCGGTGCGGCGCGTGCACGAGATCCTCGAGGAAATCAGCAACGCTTCGCGCGAGCAGAGCGCCGGCATCGAGCAGGTCAACCGCGCCGTGGGCGAGATGGATCAGGTGACGCAGCAGAATGCGGCGCTCGTCGAAGAGGCCGCGGCCGCCGCCCATTCGCTCAAGGACCAGGTGAACGTGCTGCGCGAGTCGATCGCCAGCTTCCAGTTGCCGGCGCACGCTTAACGCCGCACCGCCGGCTCCCCCGCCTTCCCGCCGGGCCGCGTTCGCGGCCCGCTTCGTTTTCCGCTGGTCCTTTCGCCCCCCCCAGGCGCATGACGGCGCGCAACGCGCGCCCGATTACCTTGCGGCTCCGCGCGCACCAATCATTTCAATTAAATTACACACTGTTTACAATATTGCTCTGCCAAGCTACCCCGCCTTGCCGATGATCCGCTCCAGGAAACCGCCGCGCGACCCGCACGCGGCCGCGACCCGTCACCCGATGCTTGCGCCGCGCCTGCCGGCGTGGCGCTCCCGGTTCATCGTGTTCGTTACGTTCGCGGCGTTCGCGGCGCTGGCGGGGCGCGCGTTCTGGGTACAGGTCGCCAATCACGGCTTCTATGTGAAGCAGGGCCAAAAACGCTACCAGCGCACGCTGCAGCTCGACGCCATGCGCGGGCGCATCGTCGATCGCAACGGGGCGCTGCTGGCCGTGAGCCTCGCGACCTTCGAAGTCTGGGTGAATCCCAGGCTGCTCGACGCCGCCGCGCACGCGCCGCTCGCGCGGCTGCTCGACATGCCGCTCGCGGAACTGGACCGGCGCGTGGGCGGCGACCGCTCCTTCGTGCTGCTCAAGCGCCAGGTGGACGGCGAAACCGCCGCGCGCATCGACGAGATGGGCACGGGCGGCATCACCCTGATCGCGGACTCGAAGCGCTACTACCCCGAAGGCGAATCGGCCGCGCACGTGGTGGGCTTCACCGATATCGAAGACGCGGGCCAGGAAGGCGTGGAGCTTGCCGCGAACGCGCGGCTGCGCGGCACGCCGGGCCAGCGCGAGGTGATCCGCGACCGGCTCGGGCGCGTCATTTCCGAGCCCAGCTCACGCGTGCAGCCGCGCAATGGCGAGACCGTGCAGCTCACCATCGACCGCCGTGTGCAGCAGCTCGCCTACACGCAGCTCAAGGTGGCCGTGGCCAGACACCACGCGGAGGCAGGCAGCGTCGTGGTGCTCGACGCGCAGAACGGCGAGATCCTCGCGCTCGCGAACTGGCCGTCGTTCGACCCGAACGACCGCGCACGGCTCACCGGCAAGCAGTTGCGCAACCGCGCCGTGGTCGACACGTTCGAGCCCGGTTCGACGATCAAGCCCGTAGTCGTCTCGCTCGCGATGGACCTGCGCAAGGTCGACGCGAACACGATCATCGACACCTCGCCGGGCACATACCGCATCGGCCCCGCGACGATCCACGACACCTCGAACCACGGTCGCATGACCGTGACCGAGGCCATCCAGAAGTCGAGCAACATCGCGCTCGCCAAGCTCGCGCTGAATCTTCCCGCGCAGACCATCTGGGACAAGTATCAGGAGTACGGGCTCGGGCAGAAGCCCGGCGTCACGTTCCCGGGCGTGGCGCCGGGCCGCGTGCGGCCGTGGGCGCGCTGGCGGCCCATCGAGCAGGCGACGATGGCGTACGGCTATGGGCTTTCCACGTCGCTTCTGCAAATGGCGCAGATCTATACGGCCTACGCCGGCGACGGCACGCTGCATCCGGTCACGCTGCTGCGCGATGCGCAAGGCGTCCAAGGCAGCGCGTCGGCGCTGGCGCCGCGCACGGTCACGACGCCCGCAACGGCCGCCGCCATGCGCAAGATGCTGGAGATGGCGACGAGCGAAGGCGGCACGGGGCGCGCCGCCAACGTGGATGGCTATCGCGTGGGCGGCAAGACGGGCACGGCGCGCAAGCAGATCGGCGCGGGCTATGCGAAGAACCGCTATCGCGCGCTGTTCGTGGGCATGGCGCCGATGAGCGCGCCGCGCGTGATCGTGGCGGTGATGATCGACGATCCGGCGGGCAAGGCATTCTATGGCGGCACGGTCGCGGGGCCGGTGTTCTCCGGCGTGACGGCCGGCGCGCTGCAGTTGCTCGGCGTGCCGCCGGACACAGCGGCCCGCGTGCCGGGGTGAGTCGACGAGCAAAGTCTACGCAGGGGGGAGACGCGCAAAAACCGGCTCACGCGGGAGAGAGTCTTCTATTCCTCGCAAGATTGGTAAGGACTTCTGCGCGCCTCAAATCTGGTCGCGGCCGAATGCGCGCAGCCCGTCGAGATCGAGCACGTCCACGCGGTTGTAAGAGAGCGAGACGAGCCCACGCCGCTCGAGCGTCTGCAGGGCCTGGTTGATCCGCTGCCGCGACGCGCCCGCCAGCATGCCGATCTCCTCCTGCGAGATATCGAGCGCTCGTCCCGTCTCGGGATAGAGATCGGGATTGAACATTTGCGCGAGCGACTGCGCAACACGCGCATCCACGTCGAGCAACCGGCTGTTCTGGATCAGCGCGATGAACTCGCCCATGCGGTTGTTGAGCTGATGGATCACGAAGCGGTTGAACGGCAGGCTGCAGTCCATGAGCCGGTGGAACGTATCGGTGGCGACGGCCATAACGAGCGATGGCTGCAGCGCGATCACGTCGTACTTGCGCGGCTCGCGCTTGATCACGCTCCCTTCGCCGAACCAGCCGCCATGCGGCACGCCCGAAAACGTGCAGCCGCGCCCCGATGCATTGAAGATCGCCAGCTTCACGAGGCCGGAACTCACGCCGAGCCACCAGTCGGAGGGCGCTTCACGCGCGGCGACGATCGCGCCCGCGGCATAGCCCTGCGCATGCGAGGACGCCAATACCCACTCGCGATGCTCGGGCGCAAGCGCGCGGAACCACATGCAGCGCTCGAACAGCGCGGCGAGGCGCGCGGCGTTTGCTGCGTCGATGCGCTCGCCTTCGCGCCATAAATCGCGGGCGGGCGGTGTCCCGTCCGGGGGCATAATGGATTGCGACATCGCGCTTTCCTGGGGTTAGGTCAATGTTTGGGCCGATCATGTCGAGCGGATCG
>DATBXG010000733.1:0-2109 GCA_036514415.1 Paraburkholderia sp. | reverse complement strand
AAGCAGCAGGCTCCCCGGCAGATAGAAGCGATGATCCTCGCCAAACAACGTGCGAGCGATATGCGGCGCGATCAGGCCCACAAAGCCAATGGTCCCGACGAACGAAACCGCCAGCGCCGACAACACGGAAACGCGCAGCAGCGTGCCGAGGCGCAGGCGGCGCACGTCGATGCCGAAGCTCGCCGCGCGTTCCTCGCCCAGGCGCAGCGCGGTGAGCGTCCACGCGTTGCGCATCGAGAACGGCACGGCGAGCGCGAGCGCCGCCGTGAGCACGCCGATCTTCGGCCAGTCGGCGCGCGCGAGCGAACCGAGCGTCCAGAACACGAGACCTTGCAGCGCGTCGGCGGAAGCGATGAACTGCATCAGCTCGACGAGCGCATGAAACGAGAACACGAGCGCGATGCCCATCAGCACGACGCCTGCCGTGCTCATGCCGCGCCAGCGCGCGACGAAGTCGAGCAGCAGCGCCGAAGCCAATGCGAACACGAACGCATTGGCCGAAACGATCCACGTTTGCGCGACGCCGGGAATCGCCACGTCGAGCACGATCGCGAGCGACGCGCCGAACGCGGCCGCCGCCGAAACGCCCAGCGTGTAGGGGCTCGCGAGCGGATTGTTGAGGATCGTCTGCATTTCCGCGCCCGAAAGCCCGAGCGAGGCGCCGACCACGAGCGCCATTACCGCATAGGGCAGGCGGATCTGCCAGACGATCACGCTGTTGGCCGGATCGGCCGATGCGGGCAGAAAGAGCGTGTGCAGCAAGGTCGCGATGGGCAGGCCCGAGGGGCCGGAACTGAGGTCGAACAGCAGCGAGCCGACGATCAGCACCGCCACGGCTGCGAGAAACGACGCCCGGCGGCGCGTGAGCCGCGCGTAGGCGCGCATCTGCGCGTGGGCGTCCGGCGCCGCTTGTTCCTCGCGTTCCTCGCGTTCCTCGCGTTCCTCGCGCGCTGCGTCCGCGGGCCGCGTGGCGTCTGCGGCCAGGCGCATGCCGTTCATTGCGCCGCCTGTTGTGCTTGCGGCGCTTGCGGCGCTTGCGGCAATGGCGCGTCCACCCACTCCGTGCCCGTATCGGGAATCGCAAGGAAGCGCTGATACAGCTCGCGCTCGGTCGCGTGCACATCGAGTGTGCTGAACTGCTGCGGATAGAACCACTTCGCAAACGCCTCGATCGCCACGATGTTGTACGGCGAGTCGTAATAGTTGTGCGAAATGCCGTGCACGCGGCCGTCGCGAATCGCCTTGATCGCGTCGAAGCCGGGGCGCGCGGCCAGTTGCGCGAGGCTCGCGGCGGCGTCGTGCCCGCTCGTTTGCGCGCCCACGCGCAGCGAAGCGAGGCCGGGCTTCGTGCGGCTGCCCGTGGCGATATACACATCGGGCTGCGCGGCAATCACCTGCTCCATGCTGATGTCGCCGAGCACGCCGGGCAGCAGGCCCGCCGCGATGTTGCGCCCGCCCGCGGCATCCACGAACTCGCCGAAGTTGCCCTTGCCCGCCGTGTGGCAGCAACCCGCGTCCCATACGCCCGCCAGCAAGTCCACGAAGACCTTGGGGCGCTGCGACTCGGGAATCGCGTTCACCACGCGCGCTACGCGTGCGAGATGCTGCTGATAGAACGCGAGATAGGCGTCGGCCTCCTTCTCGCGGTGCAGGACCTCGCCGAGCAGCTTGATGCTCGGCAGCGTGTTCTGCATGGGATGCACGCGAAAGTCGATGAACACCACCGTCGTGCCCGTCGCTTCCAGTTGCTTGACGAGCGCGTTGTAGCGGCTCGGGCCATGGCCCGCGATGCTGAAGATCGCCACATCGGGCTTGAGCGCGAGCGCCTTCTCGTCGCTGATGCTGTCCTCGGTCGCCTTGCCGATCAGCGGGATCTGGCGGATTTCCGGGAAGCGCTTCGCATAGGCCTCGTAAGTCTGCGGGTCCATCGTCGGCAAGTCGCCCTGCCAGCCCACGATGCGCACGAGCGGCCGCTGGCCTTCGAGCAACGCGACGGCAGAGAGCAGGCGGCTTTCGCCCAGCAGGATGCGACGCGGCTCGGCGGGCACCCTGATCGTGCGGCCTGCGAGATCGGTCACCATGAGCGGCGCCTGGGCGGCTTGCGCCACC
>DATBXG010000732.1:0-6678 GCA_036514415.1 Paraburkholderia sp. | reverse complement strand
GAGGTGATCCTGCTCGACGAGCCGACGGCGGGCATGAGCCGTTCGGAATCGGATCACGCGGTGGAGCTGATTCGCCGGGTCACGGTGGGCAAGACGCTGGTGATGGTCGAGCACGACATGAGTGTCGTCTTCGGCCTCGCCGACCGCATCTCGGTGCTGGTCTACGGCGAGGTGATCGCCACGGACACGCCGCAAGCCATCCGTAACAACCGCAGCGTGAAGGAAGCCTATCTGGGCAGCACGCTGGACGAACCCGCGGGGACACATTGATGGCTGGCGCCAATTCCATGCTCGAGGTGCGCGACCTGCATGCGTACTACGGCAAGAGCCATATCCTCCACGGCGTCGAGCTGCAGGTGGGCGAGGGCGAGATCGTCGCCTTGCTCGGACGCAACGGCGCGGGTCGCTCGACGCTGGCCAAAGCCATCATGGGACTCGTGCGGTGCGAGGGGCATATCCTGCTGCGCGGACAGGAAGTGCGCGGGCTGCGTACGTTCGAGGTCGCGCACCGGGGGATAGGCTATGTGCCGGAGAACCGGGATATCTTCCCGACGCTGACCGTGCGGCAGAACCTCATGCTTGGCGAAAAGCGCAACCGCTCGCAACAGAAGCCGCGCTGGCAGCTCGACGACATGTACCAGCTATTCCCACGCCTGAAGGAGCGCGGGGACACGGCCGCGGGGCTGCTGTCCGGCGGCGAGCAGCAGATGCTGACGCTGTGCCGCACGCTCATGGGCGACCCCGACCTCATCATCATCGACGAGCCGACCGAAGGGCTCGCGCCGCTCGTCGTCGCGCAGGTGGCCGAATATCTGAAGACGCTGAAGGCACGTGGCATCTCGGTGCTGCTCGTCGAGCAGAAGCAGGCCATTGCACTCGATATCTCGCAGCGCGTCTACGTCATGGGGCACGGCCAGATCGTGTTCGAGGGGACGCCGCAGCAGTTGAAGAGCGATGCGCGCGTCCGGCAGGAATGGCTGGAAGTGTAGGCGCGCGCCAGCTGACGTAATGCGTCAAACAATTCCGGTCAAATAGTACACAGCGATGACGAAAAAGACGGCCAACGTCTTGATGACGGTCACCGCAAAAATGTCTCGATACGACTCGCGGTGCGTGAGCCCCGTCACCGCGAGCAGCGTGATGACCGCGCCGTTGTGCGGGAGCGTGTCCATGCCGCCGCTCGCCATGGCCACCACGCGGTGCAGCACGTCCATCGGAATGTTCGCCGCCTGCGCGTTCTTGATGAAGGTATCCGACATGGCCGCGAGCGCAATGCTCATGCCGCCCGAAGCGGAGCCCGTGATGCCCGCGAGCGCGCTCACCGAAACGGCGGCATTCACGAGCGGATTCGGAATGCTCCTGAGCGCGTCGCTCACGACGATGAAGCCGGGCAGCGCTGCAATCACGCCGCCGAAGCCATACTCCGAGGCGGTATTCATCGAAGCCAGCAGCGCGCCGGCCACGGCCGCCTTCGTGCCGTTCGCGAAGCGGTCTTTCACGCGGCCGAACGCCGTCACGATCACGAGCACGATGCCGGCGAGCAGGGCGCCCTGCACCGCCCAGATCGCCACGACCTGTTTGACGGTGGCCGTGACCGGCGTGTGAATGCCGGGCAGCACTTCGGGCGGGACGGTCACGTTGTCGCCGTACCAGACGGGAATCCACTGCGTGAGCAGGAAGTTCGCCACGCCCACCAGCACGAGCGGCGCGATAGCGAGCACCGGATGGGGCAGTTGCTCGGTCTTCACGTGCTCGGGCTCGTTCAGGAGCGAGGTGCCGTAGCCTTCGCCTTTCGCCATCGCGCTGCGGCGGCGCCATTCGAGGTACGAGAGGCCCACCACGACGATGAAAAGCGAGCCGATCACGCCGAGCGCAGGCGCGGCCCACGCCGTGGTCTTGAAGAACGTGGTGGGGATGATGTTCTGGATCTGCGGCGTGCCGGGCAGCGAATCCATCGTGAACGAGAATGCGCCTAGCGCGATCGCGCCGGGCATGAGGCGCTTGGGAATATCGCTCTGGCGATACAGTTCGGCCGCGAACGGGTACACCGCGAACACCACGACGAAGAGCGACACGCCGCCGTACGTGAGCAACGCGCACACGGCCACGATCACGGCGTTCGCGCGCGAGCGGCCGATATAGCGGATGGCGGCGTGCACGATCGCCTCGGAAAACCCCGATAGTTCGATCACCTTGCCAAATACCGCGCCGAGCAGGAACACGGGGAAGTAGAGCTTCACGAAGCCCACCATCTTCTCCATGAAGATGCCGGAAAAGACCGGTGCGACAGCGGCGGGTTCGGTGAGGAGGACCGCCGCGAGCGCGGCGATGGGCGCGAAGAGAATCACGCTGTAGCCGCGGTACGCGGCGAGCATGAGGAACGCGAGGGCGGCGAGAACGATAACAAACGACATGGAGTCTCCTGCGGATCGATCGTGTTGCGCGGTGCGGCTCGTTGCGCGAGCGATTGTAGCGAAAGGAGCTGTCTCGTTATTGCGAGCGTGGCCGTGCGGCCCTATCGTTGCGCAAGACGGGCGGCCGGACCTGGCCGGTGAGGTGACACTGAATGAGCGCAATCGACACGGGTGGGCAAAGCGTGCGGCGTACGCTGGCAGTGCAGGCGGCGCGGCTTGCGATGGTGCTTGCTTGCGCGGGTGTCCTCGCGGGACCCGGCGTACACGGCGCGCTCGCGCAGTCGCAGGCCGGAGCGTCCGCGCCCGCCTCGAACACGGCAGACACAGCAGACGCGACGGATACGCCGCGCAAGAACTGGTACAACGATCCATTCTTTGCGCTGTCGAACTCGATCGCCGCCTGCCCGCAGCCGCTCGGCCCGCTGATGACGAAAGCCGAAGCCGAGGACGACGCCCACTATCGCGTGGAGCGCGGCACGACGTGCTGGCTCGCGCACAAGTGCGCAAAGCCGAACTCGTACCTTTACGATCCCGACATTGCAGCGGCCATTCGTCAACAACTGCAAGGCGATGCCCTGTTCGCGGGCACGAGCATCTGGATCACGGTGCAGCGCCGTTTCGTCTATGCGGAAGGCTGTGCGGGCCCTGGCTTCGACAGTGCGGCGCTGGAGCGCAGGCTTGCCGCGATTCCCGACGTCGAGCAGGTCTTCGTGCGCGTGCGTTCGGACCCGCGAGGGCCGTTGCCGTACAAGACGCGCTCGACTGCGCCGTGAGCGCGCACGCGCGGCGCTTGCAGCGATGCATCGCACATGGCTCGCGGCATGGCACAATCGCATCGTCGAAAAACTAGAAAGCCCCGGTGCTCGAATGACACGTCCTGGTTCGTCGTTGTTCCGTCTGCGCAAATTGCCGTTCGCGGCGTGCGCGTTGTCCTTGATCGCAGGTCTTGCTGCGTGCAGCAGCGGGCCGCCGCTGTTTCTTTCGGACGGCCGTCCGACGGTCCAGGTGCAATGCGCGGCCTCGGGCGATCACGATTCGTGTGCACAGCAGGCGCGCGCCCGCTGCGCCGGCGCGGGTTATGACACCGTCGCCCACTCCAGCGACGGCAACAACTACACGCTCGTGTTCGCCTGCCGCAAGGCTCAGTAAGCCCATCGAGTTCACAGCGAGCGCCGCTCAGCCATCGGCGGCCGCGCTTGCGCCGCGCGCCGGCAGATTCAGCAAGAGGCGCAGCAGGTCGGGCTGGCGGCGCGTCGCCGTCTTCTGAAAGATCGATTGCAATTGTTTGCGCACGGTGTCGTGCTGCACGCCTACGTGCGCGGCGATTTCCTTTTGCGTGAGCCCTTCCGCGAGCAGCAGCGCGATGCGGCATTCGGCGCGCGAGAGATCGAAGGCCGTGGCGAGCACCTGCTCGTCGACCAGCGGCGCGGACCGCGGGTGATAGAACGTCAGCGCCGCGAAGGCGCGCAGTTCCGAGGCCGAGGCGTCGTCGGCCGTGACCACGTTATAGAACGCGTAGAGCACCTCCTGCTGGCTCGCTGCAAGCTTCAGTGGCGCTTGCGCGCGGGGCGGTTCGCTGTGGCTCTCCGGGCCCGCCGCCGCTGCAGAGGCGGCCTCCGGCGCGCCGCTGCCGACGACGGCGCCGACGATGCGCAGCGCGCGAAAGCGCGCCGCCGCCGCACGCGCGCCGCTCGCCCGGCTGCGCAGCCGCGCCTCGGTCACGGCGATGTCTTCGAGCAGGCGCGCGTGATGAGGCGCGGCGAGCGTGAGCCGCCGCCCGCGCACACGCACGAGCGAGGTCGCCTTCAGGAGCCGCTGCGCGGGCTCGTTGCTGTTGAGCACCTCGCCCAGCGCGCTCACGAGCATGGCTGGGGGACGTGAGCGGTTTGCAAGCGTGTCGGCGTTCAACGTGAAGCGGCGCGCGTAAAGGCGCACCGCGCGGATGAGGTGCGGCGTGAGCCGCTCGAGCAGCTCGCGATGCTCGCCCGGGAGCGGTCCGGCCTCGGCGCCCGCGCTGCAAGCGAGCATGACCGTGAGCCCGTGCTGATCGATGAGCTTGCACAGCGCCACACAGCGATGGCCTTCGTCGAGCGGACAGACCTCGATGAAGGCAGCACGATCGTCGTCCGCGCAATCGAACTCGACGCCGCTATACAGCCACTTGCCCGCCGGAAACGCTCGCAGCCACGCGAGACGCGCGTCGTCGCGATAGAGCGGGCGAATCCGCTCGAGCGGTTCGGCGCTGGCGAGTGCGAAACCGTCGCTCCATGAAAAAAGATCGCATTGCCGGTCGAAGGCAAACAGATGAATCGCCGCGACGCCAGTCGTTTCGCGCAATTGCGCGCATAAATCCTTCCACGCGCAAGGATTTTCGATTGTGTCGTAAATAGCGTGCAGCAGGCGGTCATATTGTGATTCGTTTGTTTTCACGCCGTTCTCATTGTTCGCGTTGTGGGCGGGCTATCCGAGGCAAAATGCGCTCCGCATAGCGTTCCACAAATGAGGAATATACAGACGCAATAGCCCTCGTTAATCTGCCTTCCGATATGGATGTGGAGACAACCGTCAGCGTGGACGACCGGCCTCTTGAATTCCGTGCGGTATCCAACGGATAGGCGGGCACGCAGGCCTTATTCTGGTCTGACGTTAGGAACAATAGGCAAAATCGCCTGCGGCATACGTTTATTCTGGATTACGGCGAGCCTGGGCGATTGGAAATCCGACCGATTATCTGCAGCATGCGGAAAAGCGGCGATGCGACGAAAGTGAGTGCGCGCTATAGCGCGTGCGCTCGATAAAACTTGTCATTACCGGGGGCAGCGATGAATCATCACCAACTCGAAAAGGACATTGAGCATCTCGAGCACATCATCGGGCGGCTTTCAGGTCGCGATCGCATTCCGCTTTCCTATTGGCGCGGCAGGCTCGATTCGGTATCGAGCGAAAACCTCGTGCCTTCGCAGGTGCAGCGCGTGAAGCGGCTCAACGAGGCACTGCGCGCGCTCGAAAGCCGCCTGACGCACGAATCCATGCAACAGCGCGATCGTTAGAGCCGACTCGGCGCCAACATTCCGCGAACGTTTGCGGCAGGTTTGTAAAAAACCGCGCCTTCGCGGACACTCGGGCTCCAAACCGGTCACAATGGCAGTCTCGTGACTCAACTGGAGATGACGTTCCATGCCGAGCTACAAGCAATTGACCGCCCAGCTGGAGAAACTTCACAAGGAAGTGGCTGTGGCGCGCGAAAAGGAAATTGCCCAGGCGATCGCCGAGATCAAGGAAAAGATCGCGGAGTACGACATCACCGCGGAAGAGCTGGGCTTCACGAGCCGCCGCGCGGGCCCCGCACGCAAGAAGGCGCTGCCGGCCCGCTACATGAACCCGAAAACCGGCGAGACCTGGAGCGGCCGCGGCCGTGCGCCGGGCTGGCTGGCGGGCAAGAACCGCGAACGCTACCTCATCAAGGAATAACGGGCCGATCCGGCCCGAGCCGTCACACCCGGTACGCGAGGCGCTCCAGGGGTGACGGCTGGATCTGCTGTCGGCTGGTTCCTCCGCCCCCGAAAAAGCTCACCTCACGACTGGCGCCGCGCGCATCGAAAGGGCGCAACGCGTCAGAGCAGCGCGATCGCCAGAAGGCAAACGTCTGTCGCGAAAGGAAATTTTCGCAAGAAAAGGGGCGCGTTCCGCGAGCGCAAATCGCGCGCAGGGCTGAAGTCGGCGCGCTCGCGTCGAGATCCTGTAAAAGCTCACCTGTGGCGGCGCCGAAGGCTTGCCTGCGCGGCTGGCCTCTTCAAACCGCTTCAAACCCCCTCAAACGTTTAGTCGGCGGCGCGAATGCCGTGTATCATTCGGTCCCGGCGCCGTTTCGCGCGGGCATCCCCGGGGGCATTCCCGATCGCTCGTGCTATTTGCCGCGCAGTAGCCGCAAACTTGCCGCACATGGCCGCCGCACGCGCCGCCGTAGGTGCCGCATGTTGCCGCCCGCAAGCGCCGCCGCGCTCGCCGCAACCCCCGCCGCGCGGCCCGGTTGCCCGAATTCATCAGTGATACCCGCCCTATCCATGTCAGTTGCCGAACTCAGACGCCGCCGCACGTTCGCGGTCATTTCTCACCCGGACGCGGGCAAGACCACGCTCACCGAAAAGCTGCTGCTGTTTTCGGGCGCGATCCAGATCGCCGGTACCGTGAAGGGCAAGAAGAGCGGCCGCTTCGCGACCTCCGACTGGATGGAGATCGAAAAGCAGCGCGGCATTTCGGTCGC
>DATBXG010000731.1:0-3867 GCA_036514415.1 Paraburkholderia sp. | reverse complement strand
GAGCCAGTGATCGTTCCGGCCCTCGGACACCGTCGCATTCGTCATGGCTAGCCTGGCTCCTCCTTGCTTCTGCTACCCGGATCCCTTTCCAGGGGCAGCAGTGTACGCCAGCCAGGCACGGAGCACGCTCGCGCTATCTGCGCACGATGCGCCCGCTCAGTCGTCGAACTCGCCGGCCTGCAGCGCCTCGTCGAAGTCCGTGATCCACGGGGCGAAGTGGTCGGTGTCGTAGGTGGCCGTCTTGCCATTGGCGATCCGCGTGACGCAAACCTGCCGGATCGCCCCGTTCTTTCCCGCGGCGGCGGCGTTGTCGTTGTCCGAGATCCTGAACTCGCGCAGCTCGAGCCCCCGGCTGGCGAGCACAGCCTTGACGTCCTCCTGCTCGTCCCAGGAAAACTCGGCGAAGTCGCGGGCTGTCATGTTCGTCTCCTCGAAGGCGTCATCACGGGCTGCATGGCGCGACCGGCAATCCCTCGGCCTTCCAGCGCAGCATGCCGCCAGCGAGATTGGCCACCTTGCCGAAGCCCGCCTTGGTCAGCAACACGCTCGCCTGCGCGGATCGCACACCCGAGCGGCACACCGCCACCACGGGGCGCTCGCGGTCGAGTTCGTCGATCCGGGCCATCAACTGCGAGAGCGGCACGAGCTTCGCATCGGGCAGGTGGCCGAGCTGGTCGATGAATTCGGGCGCCTCGCGCACGTCCACGATCTGCAGCGCGGCCGCATGCTCCAGCAGCGCCATGGGCTCGATCTCCCATACGCCGCTGAAGCGCAGCGTGAGCGGCGCCCAGTCGGGCGACGCCTGAATCGGCGCCTCGCCTTCGGGCTTGCCGCAGCGCAGGTTGGCGGGCACCGCGACGGCCATCAGCTTGGGGTGCGGCAAGTTCAGGTTGTGCATATAGCCCGCGAAGTCGCCGAGATCGACGTCGCCGCCCAGGCGCGGGTTGAAGCGCCGCTCCTCGGCCACGCTCGTGACCGTGATGCCGCGATAGTCGTGCGCGGGGTAAAGCAGGCAATCGTCGGGCAGCGTGAGGATCTGCTCGCGCACCGAGGAGAAAAGCTGTTCCGCGCTCCCGCCCTGGAAATCGGTGCGGCCGCAGCCGCGTATCAGCAGACTGTCGCCGGTGAAGGCCATGCTGGCATCGTCGAGCACGTAGGTCAGGCAGCCGCTGGTGTGGCCCGGCGTGGCGCGAACTTCCAGATAGCGCTTGCCGAAGGCGATGCGATCGCCGTGCTGCAGCGAGCGGTCCACGCCCTCGGCGCCCACCACCCCGGCGAGCGCGATCTGGCTGCCGCAGCGTTCGCGCAAGCGCCATGCGCCCGTCACGTGGTCGGCGTGCACATGGGTGTCGAGCGTCGTCTGAAGCCGCAGGCCGAGTTCCTGCAAGAGCGCGAGGTCGCGCGGCACCTGCTCGTAGACCGGGTCGATCAGCAGCGCTTCGCCGCTTTCGGCGTCGCCGAGCAGGTAGGTATAGGTGGACGATACAGGGTCGAAAAGCTGGCGAAAGATCATCGCGGCTCTCTCAGGCAAGAAAGGCGGGGCGCGTTATGCAGTATGCCGCATCCGGCTCGCCCCGGCGGCGCCAGGTGCGCGAAAGCACGTCAGAAAATCATGCGCGATGCCTGTACCCGCGTTTGTTCGGCGGCGAACGAATGAGCGGGCGGCGAGGCGTGGCGCTACGGCTGGCGCAGCCTGGCGAGCACCGCGGCGACGATGCGATCGCAGCACCCGCCGCCAAATTCGAACAGCTCGGGGCCCAGCCGGTCCACCTCCTGCGCCAGCGATTCTCGCAGCATGAGCCGCGCGCGGAAATGACGGCTGCGCACCGTGGCTTCGGGTATGCCGAGCACCTGCGCCGTCTCCTCGATGCTCATCTCCTCGACCGTTCTGAGCACGAACACCATGCGAAAGGCCACGGGCAGCGTGTCGAGCTTGCGTTCGAGCAGCGCGCGGATCTCGGCGCGCGAGACTTGCTGATCGGGGGCGCTGTCGTCGCGGGCGTGCATCGGGTCCATATCGAAAGCCATCTGCTCTTCATCCGGGCAATCCGCCACAAGCGGCATCACGTTCTGGCGGCGCGCCTCGCGGCGCATCCTGGCGAGGCACTCGTTGAGCACGAGGTGCGAGAGCCACGTGGCGAGCGCTGCATCGCCGCGAAACTGCGCGAGTCCCCGGAAGGCCTTGATGTACGCTTCCTGCAACGCATCTTCCGCCTCCGCGTCGTTGCGCAAGGTGGCGCGCGCAAGGCGGTAAAGGCGCCGGTTGTGGCGGCGCATCAAGAGCTCGAACGCCGCGAGGTCGCCCTCCACGATGCGGCGCACGATCTGCGCATCGGCATCCGTCAATCCGCTGGTGTGCGCATCGGCCATTGCGGCCCCTCGCTCTGTCATGGTCCCGGCTCCACGATCAGTGTGCCATGCATCACCGGATGAAACTGGCACGTGTATGGATGGCGGCCGTGCTTGCCCGCCACGTTTTTCACCACATATCGCCATGAGGCGCCAGGCGCGATGCTGCCTGAGTCGAACCCCTTCGCGTCGGCAGTGACCGTGTGGGCCACCAGATCCTTGTTGACCCACACGACGCTGTCACCAGCATGCACCGTCACGCCCGGCGGATCGAAGCGCATCTGTTCGATCGTCACGACGTAAGTGGCGGCGGCCGCCGGCCCGGCGCACGCCAGGCACGCCACCCATGCGATTGCAAACACGCCCGGCGCAACCCGGCGCACGCGGCTCATTGCGAATGCGCGAGCGACGCCTGCACGTGCTTCGCGTGATCCAGATGCGCGACGAACGCCGGCCGCACCTTGACGAGCAACGCCTTCAGCTCGGCGTTTTGCGCGCTGGGAATGAGCGTCTTGTCGAGCGCGTCGATGACCTGCTCGTGATACGTCACTTCATGGTCGACATACGCGCGATCGAACCCGGCGCCCTCGAGTGCCTTGAGATTCGCAATATTGGCCTCGCCTCCCTGCTTCAGGCTCTCGCTCGTGGGATTGGCTTCGGGCGTGACGCCCAGCTTGTGCACCAGATCGACGGCGGCCTGATTGACCTGGGTATGGTCGGTGACCATGCGCTGCGCGAACGCCTTGACGTCATTCGTCTGCGTTTTCGATGCGGCCAGCTTGCCGGCGTCGATATCGGCCTGGTTCGCGGCCACGACAATGGCCGCGATCTGGGGATCGGTCGGGCCCGAGGCCTCGGCCAGCGCAGGGATGCTCAAAAGCGCGCCCACGAAGATGCTCAAGAGCGGGACCGCTGCACCTGGCAGCGTTCTGACGGGGTTCATACGACTCTCCTCGATGTGTGGCGGGCGTTTCACCCGCCTTCGAGGAAATAGATGTCACGAGTCGCAAAGCTGTTCCCGGTTGCGATGTTGGAAGAAAGGCCGCCGGCAGACGTTTATCACATATCCCAGGTGGGGTTTTCAAAAGGACTGAAATCATGACCAGAATCTTGTTGTGCGCCCTGGCTTGCGCTCTACCCATTGTGGCGTTCGCGGAAGCGCCCAAAGTCGCCAACGGCATGGTCGTCGACGACGACGGCATGACGCTCTATACGTTCGACAAGGACACGGTTCAGGGGAAAAGCGCCTGCGCCGGCGCGTGCGCAACCCTGTGGCCCGCCGCGCTCGCCGATCCCTACGACAAGGCCACCGGCGACTGGGGGCTGATCGCTGCCGCAGACGGGAAGCATCAATGGACCTACAAGGGCCACCCCCTCTATCGCTACTCCAAAGACACACGGGCCGGACAGACGAATGGTGACGGCTTCAAGGACATGTGGCATACCGTGAAGCCCTGAAATTATTTCGGTTATCTAATCGGTTGGAAACGGGCCCGCTCCGGCGCTTCGGGGCGGGCC
>DATBXG010000730.1:0-11622 GCA_036514415.1 Paraburkholderia sp. | reverse complement strand
GGGCGTGCTGGGCGGCCTCATCTCGGGCTGGATCATGCGCGACATGGCCGGCGTGCTGGGTCTCGCCGGCTGGCGCTGGATGTTCGTGATCGAAGGGCTGCCGGCCGTGCTGCTCGGCCTCATGGCGGCGTTCTGGCTCGTGGACGGCCCCGAGAAAGCCCGATGGCTGAGCGAAGCCGAAAAGGCCCACCTTCTCGCGCAACGCAATGGCGAAGGCGACCACGCGCATTCCACGCGCTCGTTCGGCGCGGCGCTGCGCAACCCGCGTGTCTACCTGTTCGCGTTCATCTACTTCTCGCTGACCTGTGCCTCGCTCACGCTGAACTTCTGGATGCCGCTCATGATCCGCGACTTCGGCGTGCATGACGTGCTGTGGATCAGCCTCTATACGGTGATTCCCAATGCGGTGGGCGCGGTGGGCCTCATGTGGATCGCACGCCGCTCGGACCGGCGCGGCGAACGGCGCTGGCATTTCGCGGCGTGCACGATTGGCGGCGGCATTGCGTTGGCGCTGCTCACGCTGCATCTCGCGAGCTTTGCCGCGATGATGGCGATCCTTTCGATTGCCGCCGTGCTGATCTTCGCCGCGTTGCCGATCTTCTGGGCGGTGCCTTCGGCGTATCTCTCGGGCAAGGCCGCCGCCGCGGGCATCGCGCTCATCAGCAGCATCGGCATTACGAGCGGCATCGTGAGCCCGTGGGCGATCGGGCTCATCAAGACGCATACCGGCAGCATGGATAACGCGCTCTATCTGCTCGCGGCGTTGCTGGTGGTGAGCGGGGCGGCGCTGGTGGCAGGGGTGCCCGCTGCCGCTAACCGCCGATCCAGTTAAGCAGGCTCGAGCAGCCTGCGCCACTCGGGCAACCTGCCCTTCGCATCGAGCGCTTCGACAAGCGGGGCAGCACGCTCCGCTAGCGCCTGCTGAACATTCGCAATGGCGTTGGCAAGCTCGCTCGACATGCCGAGGCCGTCGAGCATGGCCGCGGCTTCGCGCATTTCCTCGGAACGCCGCTGGCCATGCTCGACCACGCGGCCAATCAGATACGCCTCGTAGCCGCTGTCCCAACCCATGCCGGGGAAGCTCGCAGCAAGCGAAGCGAGCACGCGCCCATCCACGCCGAACTGCCGCGCCGCGAGCATGGATTGCACGCACATCGCTTCCATGCCCTTGATCATGATGCTGCGGCACAGCTTGATGGCGGAGGCGAGTCCCACTTCCGTGGCCACGGCTTGCGCCCGCATGCCGAGCGCATTGAGCACGTCGGCCGTGCGTTCGGCCATGCGTCCGCCCAGCAGCATGGGCACGCGTATGCCTTGCGGCGGCACCGGCGCCATCACCGCGGCTTCCACGTATTGCGCGCCGCCGCGCTCCACGGCCTGGCTGTTGCGCTGCTTGACGGCGGGCGACACGGAGTTCAGGTCGATGAACGTCTGGCCGGCAACGAGATGCACCGCACACGCGCTCGCAACGGCTTCGGCCTGACTCGCCGTGACGGCGGAAAACACGAGTTGCGCGCCGTGCAGTGCGGATACGAGATCGTCGGCAACGCGAGCGCCGCTCTCGCTCGCGCGCTCGAGGATCGTTGCGCGGGTGGCGTCGTCTTGCAGCTTGATGTCGAAGGTCGAGACGTGCAGCCCGGCATCCGCGAACGCGCGCGCAAAAATGGGCCCGACTTCGCCGAAGCCGATGATCGCAACGCGTGCTACCGGCAGTGGGTTTTGCTGATCCATGTTGAAACTCGGTCGATGACGTTGAGGGTTCCCTTGCGGATGCAAGCGTCGAATCAATGCGACCCGGCAAGCTCCTGCAGCAGCCAGTCGCGAAACGCAACCAGCACGGGGTGGCGCTGCGCACGCTCCGGGTAGACCAGATAATACGACCGCGAGCTTTGCACCGCATCGAACGGGCTGAGTAGCCGGTTTTCCTTCAATTCGTCTTCCACCAGCATGCGCGGCACCAGGCCCACGCCGATGCCGGCCACGACCGCCTGGATCAGATGCGAGGTCAGCTCGAAACTCGGGCCCGGCCGCAGCGCGTCGTGGGGCAAGCCGAAATGCGCGCACCATTCGCGCCAGGCGTCGGGGAAGCTGCGCACGCGCAGCAGCGTAAGGCCTTCGAGGGCTTCAATCGTCGGTGCAGCGGCCCGTCGTCTTGACCGCGTTGGTTTGCGCGCGAACGGCAATGCGGCCGGGTTGCCGACCAGCACCAGTTCCTCCGCGTAGAGCCTGTGCGCCGTCACGCCTGGCCAGCGGCCGTCGCCCACCACGATGGCGGCGTCGAGGGCCTGGGTCGAAAAGTCGGCGGCCTCGATGCGCGAATCGAGATCGATCTGCAAATCGGGGTGCGCCTGATAGAAGCGGTGCAGGCGCGGCAGCAGCCATTTGGCGCCGAACGTCGGCAGGGTCGCGACGCGTAGCTGCGTTTTGGGCGCATTCGACGTGAGGGCCTGCAGCGTCGCGCTGCGGATCAGCGTGAGCGCGTGGGCGATCTCGGCCATATAGGCACGGCCAATGTCCGTCGGCACGATGCGCTTGCCTTCGCGCGTGAAGAGCGTCAGGTCGAGCATGGCTTCGAGCGCCTGGACCTGGCGGCTCACGGCGCTCTGCGTGAGCGACAGTTCCTCCGCGGCGCGCGTGAAGCTCTCATGGCGCGCAGAGGCTTCGAACGCGAGCAGCAGCGACATTGAAGGCGTGAGCTTGCGGTAATTCATTCATAAACCTCATGATCAACCCAACGAACATACGTTTGCCCGGTGCCGGTCCGCACGCGACAATGCCTTGCCAGAAAGGGCCTATAACGCCCAGTGCGCCCATTGCGAGACTTCGAGAGCGATATGACCATTGCCCAGCTTACCGTCGGCGAATTCGGCAACCCGCAGATCCGTCGATTTTTGCATGAATTGCAGGCGTCGGGTTTCGAAGGCGAGGTGGACACGAGCCACGCCACGCGCACGGTGCTGGCCACGGACAATTCGATCTACCAGCGCTACCCGCGCGCCGTCGTGTTTCCTCGCCACGCGAAGGATGTGCAGCGCCTCGCGAGCCTGCTCGCGCGCGAGGCGTTTCGCGGCGTGGCGGTCGCTGCGCGCGGCGGCGGCACGGGAACGAACGGGCAATCGCTGACCGAAGGCGTCGTGGTCGA
Organism: Paraburkholderia sp.; assembly: GCA_036514415.1. GTDB lineage: Bacteria > Pseudomonadota > Gammaproteobacteria > Burkholderiales > Burkholderiaceae > Paraburkholderia. The sequence continues at coordinate 8,480 of DATBXG010000730.1, read as the reverse complement.
TATGTCGAGGCATATGAACCGCATCCTCGAAATCGACCCCGTTGCGCGCACGGCCAGAGTGGAGGCCGGCGTCGTCAAGGATCAGCTCAATGCGGCGCTGAAACGGCATGGGCTTTTTTTCGCGCCGGAACTGTCCACCTCGAACCGCGCGACCATCGGCGGCATGATCAGCACGGATGCGAGCGGGCAGGGCAGTTGCACGTATGGGAAAACGCGCGACCACGTACTCGCGCTGGAAACGGTCCTGGTGGGCGGGGAGCGCCTGTCGAGCGCGCCGCTCGATCACGTCGCGCTCATGGCGCTCTGCGCGCGCGATGACAAGGTCGGCCAGGTCTTTCGCACCGCGCGCGATATCAGCGAGCGCGAAGCCGGCCTGATACGCGAGCGTTTTCCCGAACTGAACCGCTGCCTGACGGGTTACGACCTCGCTCATTTGCATGACAGCGAAGGGCGCTTCGACATCAACAGCGTGTTGTGCGGCTCGGAAGGCACGCTCGGCTTCATCGTCGAAGCGACGCTGAACGTCCTGCCGGTGCCAAAGCACGCGGCGCTCGTCAACATCCGCTATGAGGGCTTCATGGATGCCCTGCGCGACGCGCGCGCCCTGATGGCCCATCGTCCGCTCTCGATCGAAACCGTCGATTCCACGGTGCTGCGGCTGGCGCGCGAGGACATCGTCTGGCAAAGCGTGGCCGCGTACTTCCCCGATGACGAAGGCATCGAAGGCGGAGCGAGCGGCATCAACATGGTCGAATTCAGCGGCGACGATGTGAACGAACTGCGTGCACGCGTGGCCGCGTTCGTCGAGCACCTGAGTACCGATGCGAGCGTGAAGCGCCTCGGCCACACGATTGCCGACGGCGAGGCCGCGATCAGCCGCGTCTACGCGATGCGCAAGCGCGCGGTTGGCCTGCTGGGCAACGTGCGCGGCGCGAGCCGCCCGCAGCCCTTCGTGGAAGACACGGCGGTGCCGCCCGAGAATCTCGCCGCCTATATTGCCGAGTTTCGCGCGCTGCTCGATGGATTCGGCCTGCGCTACGGGATGTTCGGTCACGTGGATGCGGGCGTCCTGCACGTGCGCCCCGCGCTCGATATGCGCAACCCCGACGAGGCCGCGCTCGTGCGCCCCATTTCGGACGCGGTGACCGCCTTGACCATGAAGTACGGCGGCCTGCTGTGGGGCGAGCATGGCAAGGGTGTGCGCTCCGAGTATGTGCCGGCGTATTTCGGGCCCTTGTATCCGGCGCTGCAGCGGCTGAAGGCGGCATTCGATCCGCACAACCAGCTCAATCCCGGCAAGATCGCCACCCCGGCGGGCGCGAGTGCGACGCTGCTGAAGATCGACGCGACGCCGCTGCGCGGCGAGCTGGACCGGCGTATCGACGAGCGGGTGTGGCAGGCCAATGCCGACGCGGTTCACTGCAACGGCAACGGCGCCTGCTACAACTTCGACCCCGACGACGCCATGTGCCCGTCGTGGAAGGCCACCCGCGAGCGCGTGCATTCGCCGAAGGGCCGCGCTTCGCTCATGCGGGAATGGTTGCGCATGCAACAAGAAGCAGGAGCGGATCTCACCGCGCCGCCGGTGGCGGCGGCGTTGCCGGTGCGCATCGTCAACAGCGTGCGCAAGCTCAAAGGCGAACAGGACTTTTCGCATGAAGTCTACGACGCCATGGCGGGTTGCCTCTCGTGCAAGTCTTGCGCGGGGCAGTGCCCTGTGAAGGTGAGCGTGCCCGAGTTCCGCGCGCGTTTTCTGGAGCGATATCACACACGTTATTTGCGGCCGCTGCGCGACTATCTGATTGGTGCGCTCGAATTCACGGTGCCGCGCTTAGCGGCGGTGCCCGGCGCGGGAAGCGTGTACAACGCGCTGATGGGCGCGCGTCCCGCAAGGGCATTGCTTGCGCGCTGCCTTGGCATTGTCGATAGTCCGTTGCTGAGCGGCGTTTCGTGGCGTGGCGTGCTGCGCAAGTCGGGCGCGCAATTGGCAACGCCCGAGCGGCTCGCCGCGCTCAGCAATGCCGAGCGCCAGCGCTGCGTGATCGTGGTCCAGGACGCTTTCACGCGCTACTTCGAGACGCCAGTAGCGGCCGCGTTCCTGGAACTCGCCGCGCGTCTTGGGTACCAGGTGTTCGTCGCGCCTTATTTGCCTAACGGCAAACCGCTGCATGTGCAGGGGCTTCTGCCGCAATTTCGCCGCGCGGCACGCCGCAATGCGGCGCAACTGGCGGCGCTCGCCCGTTCGGGCGTGCCGCTGGTCGGCCTCGACCCGGCCATGACGCTCGTGTACCGTCAGGAATACCGCAAGGTAGAAGGGATCGAGGTGGCGCCGGAGGTGCAACTGCCGCAGGAATGGCTGCTCGGCGCGCTGCGCTCGCGCGCTGCGGCGCCGCTCGTGACGGCGTCGTTCCGTCTGCTCCCGCATTGCACGGAGCGCACCAATGCGAGCGCGGCCACGGGCCTGTGGAAGGATGTCTTCGCGGCGGCGGGTCTCGCGCTCACGACCCCCGCTAGCGGATGTTGCGGCATGTCGGGCACGTACGGGCACGAGGCGCGCAATCGTGCGACTTCGGAGACGATCTTCGAGCAATCCTGGGCGCGGCATGTCGATGCGGCATCCAGCGCGGCGCCAGGGGCGGAGGAACTGCTCGCCACCGGCTATTCGTGCCGTTGCCAGGTAAAGCGTTTGCGCGGGCGGCAGTTGCGTCATCCGGTGCAGGCGTTGCTGGATGCCCTGCGCTGAACGTCGCGTCGCGCCTCTTTGCGTGCGGCTTCAGCGCGCGCGGGAGGGTGCCAGGCCGCAAGCGCGCTAGCCGCGCACGACGGCCGAATGGCAGCGCCTAGCGATCAAACTCCTTCGTTTGCTCAGCCTCTTCAAACATCTTCCCGAAGCCCATGGGAACGAGAATGAGCGACCGGTCGGCCGGGTCGTGGTTCTCGGCCAGCGTGAAAGCTTCCGAGATGAGGGTTTGCACGTCCTGCCGCAGCATCGTGACGTCAAAGGGCAGGTAGGCCGCGAAAGGGTCCCAGTCGAAGCAGCCGACAATCGCCGATTTCCACACCTCGGAAGGCAAGGTCGCTGTGAACTGAACCATGCCTTCGAACGCGGTAATCGAGTTCATCAGCAATCCTGATGGAAGTCGTCCGTGCTTTTCATGGCGGTTCGAAAGCGCCTGCTTGGCGGCTGCGGCGTTGTATCCGCAGCATTCGATGGCGTCGCGCGCCGGCGCGATTTGCCGCGCCTCGAAAGCGTCGCGAAATCCGGCGATGCGCATTTCCGTGGCGTATTCGCCGGGAATTCCGCCGAGCAGGACCAGGTCGTCCGGGGATTCGCCGCGCGCCAATAGCTTCTCGATCAGGACATCGGTGATCGCCCGGGCGCCGGCGCGGTTATCCGAAACGACCGAAGGCGCGCCTGCCCCGGGCAAGTCGAGATTGATGCAGGGCACGCCCGCCGCCGTACACAGCTCGTTCAGCGGCGTCGGATTGCGCACGCCCGCGATGAACAGCAACTCGACCCGCTGGGAGAGAAGCGTTTCCGTGACGCTGACTTCAACCGCGGGGTCGCGCTGCGTGCCCACCACGATCGGGCACAGCCCGCGGCTGCGCGCCTGGTCTTCGAAAGTTTGCGCCAGTCCCGCGAAAAACCGGTTCCGGTAATGCGGAAGAACCATCCCGGCCAGACCCGAACGCGATAGCCGCAGGCCGCGCGCTTTCAGGTTGACGTTGTAGCCAAGCTGGCGGGCGGCTTCGAGGATCCGGTTCGCGGTCTCCTCCTTGATCCGGTAACGCGTCCAGGTGCCGTTCAGCACCATGCTTACCGTGGCCGTCGAGGCGCCCGTCGCCTTGGCGACGTCATAAATCGTGGACTTGCGCCCAGGGTTGCTGCCTGCCATCGAGTGCTCCGGGTATGTCGGCCATTCACGTCCGTGAAGGTATCCGTTCCGTCAGAAAACCCCAATAACCCAAATACCAGGGTTTGTCCGAGTCGACCGGGTTGCTAAATAGATTCAGCATACACCCACCCAAGTTGCTAAATGGATTTAGCATCAATATTAGCAGCGTCATCGGAGGGTATCCAGGGACTCACTCGGCGTCTGACGCGGCAGCGAGGCGCCTCACGGAGGAGACATGTTCAAGAACATCATTCGCACTTTGGGCGCAGGCGCCGTGGCGTTCGCGCTGGCAACGAATATGGCGTCGGCCTCGCCCGACAAGCCGGTGATCGGCGTCGTGGTGAAGATTGGCGGAATTCCATGGTTCAACGCCATGGAACAAGGCATCAAGAAGCGCGCCGACGAGCTGGGCGTGAAGGCATTCATGGTCGGGCCGACGAGCGCCGACCCCGCGCTCCAGGTGCGGGCAATCGAGGACCTGATTGCCCAGCATGTCGACGTGATCGGTGTCGTGCCGAACGATGCAAAGGTGCTGGAGCCCGTGCTGCAACGCGCTCGCGCGGCGGGCATCAAGGTCATCACGCACGAGTCGCCGAAGCAGGAGAACGTGGATTGGGATTTCGAACTGGCCTCGGCCAAGGGTTTCGGCGAAGCCTATGGCAAACGTCTAGGCGAAGCGCTGGGCGGCAAGGGCGAATACGCCGTATTCGTCGGGTCGCTGACCGTGCCTCTGCACAACGCCTGGGCCGACGCGGCCATTGCTTATATCAAGGCCAACTACCCCGGAATGAAGCTCGTTGGGGACCGCTATGGCGTGGCCGAGGATGTGGATGCGTCGCGTAAAACCGCGCTCGACCTGATGCGCGCCCATCCTGACCTGAAGGGCATTCTCGCGTTCGGCAGCCAGGGACCCATCGGCGCGGCTCGTGCGGTCGACGAGCAGCAGGCGAAGGGAAAGGTGCTGGTTCTCGGGCCGTTCTCGCCTGGGCAGGGCCGCCGCCTCGTGCATGAGGGCGTGCTGAGCGGCGGATACATGTGGAATCCCGAAGTCGCCGGCGAAGTGTTCGTGACGCTCGGCACGATGCTCGTGAAGGGACAGCCGGTCCAGGACGGCACGAATATTCCGGGTCTGGGCGTCGTTCATCCCCAGGGTCGCACGCTCATCGTCGACCAGTTGGTTGACCTGAACGCGAAAACCGTCGACGACCTCGCGAAGATCGGGCTCTGAGCGCAACCTCATTCGCAGAGCGGGTGAGCGCGCACAGCGCCGTTCACCCGGCAGTTTCCGGTACGTCACATCGGGTCGAGCGCGTGACCCCATGCCAGTGCCATTGGAGCGTTTCCATGAGTTCACCCGCACCCACTGCCGCCCCCGGTTCCCCACTGGGAGCCGTCGCGAGCGTTGCGCCGGTAGCGTCTGAAACCGGGCGGACGCCGCTTCTCAAGCTCGAGAACATTTCGAAGGTCTTCGGCGGCGTCAAGGCGCTGCGCGCCGTGAAATTCGACATCATGCCCGGCGAGGTCCTTTGTCTTGCGGGCGAGAATGGCTGCGGCAAGAGCACGATCATCAAGATCATCAGCGGGGTCTACACGCCGGAGCCCGGCGCCGTGATGCTCATGGACGGCGAATCGATCGATGGGCTCGACCCGGCAAAGGCGCGCGAACTCGGCATTCAGGTCATCTGGCAAGACCTCGCGCTCTTTCCCGAGATGACGGTCGCCGAAAATATCGCCTTCGAGCAGAACCTCGGGCCCCGTCTGCGTCTCGTGAATTACCGGAAGATGAAGGAGGAGGCGCGTCGCATCCTCGAGCGGCTCGGTGTCGTTCTCGACCTCAATCGTTCCGTGCGCTCGCTGCCGATCGCGCAGCGCCAGATCGTGGCGATTGCGCGTGCGCTCGTTCGCGACGCCCGGCTCGTGTTCATGGACGAACCGACCGCGTCGCTCAGCCATGCAGAAACGGAAGCACTGCTGACGATCGTCCGCCGCCTTTCGGCCGATGGCATTGCCGTCGTGTTCGTGAGCCACCGGCTCGCCGAGGTCCTGGACGTCTGCACCCGCGTAACGGTCTTCCGCGATGGCCAGTATGTCGGCACCTTCCCGACCAAAGGCATGACGCAAACGCGCCTGACCGAACTCATGACGGGCCGCACGTTCGACTATGCCGTGCGAACGACGGACCTGTCGGCCGCGCCCGTCGTGCTCGAGGTGCAGGGGCTGTCGCGCGGCCGCGAATACCTCGACATCTCGTTCAAGGTGAGGAGAGGCGAGATTCTCGGCGTGACGGGACGTCTTGGCGCGGGCCGGACCGAAGTCGCGCTTTCGCTCTTCGGCATGACCCGGCCGGCTGCGGGTTCAATCAGTCTCGAAGGCAGGGCGCTGTCGCTGCGCTCCAATCGCGATGCCATTCGCGCGGGCGTGGCTTACGTTTCCGAAGACCGGCTCCAGCTCGGACTCGTGCAGGCCCAATCCATCGGCGACAACACGGTTGCGACCGTGCTCGACAATCTGCTGGACGTCACGCACCTCGTTTCCTCCAGAAAGCGAAACGCGCTGATCGAAGCGTGGATCAGGAAACTGGCCGTCAAGATCGGCACACCGGACGACGCGGTCTCCACGCTCTCGGGCGGCAATCAGCAGCGCATCGTGCTGGCCAGGTGGCTCGCTACCCAACCCAAACTTCTGATCCTCGATTCGCCCACCGTGGGTGTCGACGTGGGCGCCCGCGCCGGCATCTTCGACATCATTCACAAGCTTGCCGCTCAGGGTATGGCCATCCTGCTCATATCCGACGAGATCCCGGAGGTCTATTTCAACTCCGACCGGATAGTGCACATGCGCGACGGCCGCATCGTCGCGGAGTATGTGCCGGGAAGGACAACCATGGAACAAATCGAGCGAGACGTCCATGCCTGATTTTCGCAAATCCGGAATCGGTTCGATCGAGGCCCTGCTGATTCTCGTCATCGCCATCATGGTCGTCGGCCTCGGTCTGACAACCTCGACCTTCCTGACTCTTCCGAACCTGTTCGATCTGGTCAACCAGAGCGCCGTGAACATCATCTTCGCGGTTGGGCTGCTCGTCGTGCTGATTGCCGGCGGGATCGACATCTCGTTTGCCGTGGGCGCATCCGTCGTCCAGTATCTGACTGCGTTGACGGTCATGCGGCTGGGTGGCGGGAACTGGGCCATGGGTTTCGTCGTGGCCGCCTGCTTCGGATTCCTTCTCGGTTCCATCAATGCGACCATCATCTACCGGTTTCGCATTGTGTCGATCGTCGTGACGATTGCGACGTTCAACGTGTTCTTCGGCGGATTGATGTTCCTCACGGACGGCGTATCGATCTACGACCTGCCGGACTGGTGGGTCGGCAGAGTGTCGATCATCCATTTCAGCACGGCGAGCGGCAATGCCAACCTCGCGCTGCCGGTGGCGGTGATGGTCGTCATGGTGGCGGCCACGTGGTTCCTCCTGCGGCGCACGACCATCGGGCGGCAGCTCTACGCGATGGGCGACAACCCCGAAGCCGCGCGTCGCGTGGGGGTCAACATCGGAGCGATGCATTACATCGCTTTTGGCTGGCTGGGAATGATGGCGGGGATCGCCGGGCTCATGCAAGCCCACTACGTGCAGGAAGTCGTGCCAAACGCGCTCTACGGCCGCGAGCTGGATGTGCTCGCCGCGGTGGTGCTCGGCGGCGCACGACTGGGCGGCGGGCGCGGCACCATCCTCGGCGCCATTCTCGGCATCCTGCTGACCGCCATCACCGCGAACGGCTTGAACCTGCTCGGCATCTCGCCGTACGCGTTCAAGATGATCATCGGCGCCATCATCCTGATCGCCATTACCGTGTCGAGCGGCGGCTTCGCCAGGCTCGTCGGATCGCGGTTCGCGGCGCAAAGCGTCAAGGCCTCGTCATGAAAAAGCTCTCATCGCATCGTTCTTCCGCGCCGCTCGTGCCAGCCGATGTCGCCGGCTTGCTTGGCTTCCTCGCGCTCGTCATCGTCGTCATGACCTTTGCCTCCGACCGCTTCTTCACGCGCAGCACCTTTGTTTCGGTGGCGTTCCAGTTGCCGGAACTCGGGTTCTTCACGCTGGCCATGCTGATGCCGCTCATTTCCGGCGGGTTCAATCTCGCGGTGACGTACACCGCGAATATCTCGGGCCTCGCGATGGCGTACGTGCTTCAAACCCACGGCGGGGCTGACGCGGGCGCATTCGCCATCGGCCTCGGCATCGTTGCCGCGCTGGCCGTTGGCGCGGCTTCGGGCTGGGTCATGGGTGTGATCATTGCGCGAACGGGGGCGAGCCCCATCCTCGTGTCCTTGTCGATGATGATCTTTCTGCGCGGACTCGGGGAATTCCTCACGCGCGGCGGCGATATTTCCGGGTTTCCCCCTTTCGTGCGCGAGATGGGCAACGGCGTCGTGCTCGGGGTGCCCATTCCGCTGCTGGTCTTTCTCGGCTGCGCATTGCTTTGGCACATCGTGATGACGCGTTCGCGGCTGGGATTTGCCACGCGCATGATCGGCTCGAATCTCGAAGCCACGCGCTACTCGGGCATTGCGACCGCGCGCGCGGTC
>DATBXG010000729.1:0-9011 GCA_036514415.1 Paraburkholderia sp. | reverse complement strand
CATGTCGAACGTCACCGCGGCCTCGAACAGCGCCTGCAAGAGGCGCACCGCCGCCGCCTTGCGGCCATAGCGCGCGAGGCCGCGCGCGCACAGCGCGTTGTCGTGCGGCCAGACCGAGCCGTTGTGGTACGCCATGGGATTGAAGCGCGCCTGGCCCGCCGCGAGCGTGCGCACGCCCCAGCCCGTATGGAAGAGCGCCGATTCGAGCCCTTCCGCCACGGCGCGGCCGCGCTCCTCCTGGGGGAGCCCGAACGCGAGCAGATGCCCCGCGTTCGACGCCAGCACGCGGCACAGCTCGCCGTGACCGTCGAGCGCAATGCCGTAGAACTCCGACTCCGGCATCCAGAACTTCTCTTCCACGCAGCGACGGATCTTCGCGGCGCGCGCGGCATAGCGCGCCGCGTCCTCCACCTGGCCGCGATGCGTGGCGAAGCGCGACATCGTCTCGAACGCCGCGCTCGCATACGCCTGCACTTCGACTAGCGCGATCGGGCCATCGGGGAAACGGCCGTCCGCATGGAAAACCGAGTCGTGGCTGTCCTTCCAGCCCTGGTTCGCGAGCCCGCCTTCCGATTCGCGCCGATAGTCGAGCAGGCCGAGTTTGTTGCGGTCGCACACACCCGCGACCCACGCCGTCGCGCGTTCGAGCGCCGGCCACAGTTCGTCGATGAGCGAAACGTCGCCCGTGCGCTCGACGTAAGCCCCCGCCAGCACGACGAAGAGCGGCGTGGTGTCCACCCCGCCGTAGTAGAGCGCGAACGGCACTTCGCCCGTGGCGGCCATCTCGCTCTTGCGCATCTCGTGCATGATCTTGCCGACTGCCGCATCGCGGAACGCCGAGTCCTCGCGCGCCTGGTGCTCCGCGAGAAAACGCAGCACGCCGCGCGCGAGCGCGGGCGTGAGCCACAGCGTCTGCAGCGAGGTGATGACCGCATCGCGGCCGAACGGCGTGGAGAACCACGGAATGCCCGCGTACGGATACGGACCCGTCGGCAGGTCGGTGGTCAGCAGGCCCAGGTCGGCGATGGAGCGGTTGATCCACGCGTTGAAAAGTGGATTGCTCGAACGCAGACGCCCCGCGGCGCGGCGGCGTTCGCGCATCACGATGTGCGAGTCGACCAGCGCGGCGCGCACGGCGGCGCGGCCCACGCGCTGCTCCTTCGAGTTCGCGAGGCAATGGGCGGGCTGGAAGATGCCCGCGCTCTGCGTGCCGGGCGCGGCACCGGGCAGCGCCTCGACTTCGATCGCCACCGTGAGATAGATCGAGACGCAGGCCTGCGCAGGCAGGTCCACGGTGAAGTCGGCGCGGTCGGCGAAGAGCTTGCTGGGGGTGGGCGAGAACTCGATGCGCACGCGCCGCGCGACCTTGTCGAGCCCGATGTACTCGAGCCGCACCTCGCCGTCCTCCACGCGCGGCGGCATGAGCGTGCCGCGTTTCTCGCGCTTCAAGCCACGCACTTCGAACATGTCGCGAAAGTCGCTCGCGAACGAGATGGAGAGCGGCACCACGGCGTCTTCGGTGCCGTAGTTCGTGAGTGCGATGGCCTCGGTCAACATCGTGCCCGAGAGCACGCGCGCGCGCTCCACATGAATCACGCCTTCGGGCGTGGTCGTGCCGCCGAGCGGCGGCAGCGGACGATTGGTGAGGTGGGCCGTAAACACGGCGTTGTCGCTGCTCACGCTGCCCGAGAGCAGCGAGGGCACGCGCCCGCCGAAGGTGAGGCGCAGCGACGAGAGCACGCGCGTGTCGTTGACAAAGAGGCCGTCGTCGATGCCCGTGATGTCGCCGAGCGGATCGTTGACGATGAAGGTGCCGCCCGACTTCAGCACGTGCTGGTCGGCGCTCGCGAGTTCGGGGGTTTCGGGCGCGATGAATGCGCCGTCGGATTCTCGAATGTCTTGAACGGAATGATCCACGCCGCTTGAGCGCGTGACGCCACCGAGTGTTTCAGGATCCTGCATTGCGTGCCTCCGGTCCCATCAAAGTGAATTACGGTACGGTTCGCTTCCGCTCGATTGTAGTGGCTTCGGCGCACGCGTTGGCGACGAATGCACGACTCACGCATGACAAACCGGCGGCAATTCCCGACACACGCAAGGAACGTGCGCGGAAAAAATTGCGGGCGCCGGCACGGTGTAACGTGCGGGCGCCCGTGGAGGCAATGCTGGTCATGCGCTGGCAGCGCGCCCGGAGCGGCGCGCCGCGACGATCAATCAGCGCTGCGCGATCGGCAACGCTGCGCGCGGCGTCTCGCCGATGAAGAGCTGACGCGGACGGCCGATCTTCTGCTCGGGGTCGGCGATCATCTCGTTCCACTGCGCGATCCAGCCCACCGTGCGCGCCATCGCGAAGATGCAGGTGAACATCGAGGTCGGGATGCCCAGCGCGCGCTGCACGATGCCCGAGTAGAAGTCGACGTTCGGGTAGAGCTTGCGCGACACGAAGTAGTCGTCTTCCAGCGCGATCTTTTCGAGCGCCATCGCGAGCTTGAAGAGCGGGTCGTCGTGCAGGCCGAGTTCGTTAAGCACTTCGTAGCACGTCTCGCGCATGAGCTTCGCGCGCGGGTCGTAGTTCTTGTACACGCGGTGGCCGAAGCCCATCAGCTTCACGCCCGAGTTCTTGTCCTTCACCTTGGCGATGAACTCGGGGATGTTGTCGACCGAGCCGATCTCTTCGAGCATGTTCAGCGCGGCTTCGTTCGCGCCGCCGTGCGCCGGGCCCCACAGACAGGCGATACCCGCGGCGATACACGCGAACGGGTTAGCGCCCGACGAACCCGCGAGACGCACCGTGGACGTCGAAGCATTCTGCTCGTGGTCGGCGTGCAGGATGAGGATGCGGTCGAGCGCGCGCACGAGCACGTCGTTGACCACGTACTCTTCGCTCGGCGCGGAGAACATCATGCGCATGAAATTCGCGCTGTACGAGAGGTCGTTTTGCGGATACACGAACGGCTGGCCGATCGAGTACTTGTACGCCATGGCCACGAGCGTGGGCAGCTTCGCGATCATGCGGATCGCCGACACCTCGCGATGCTGCGGGTCGTTGATATCGAGCGAGTCGTGATAGAACGCGGACAGCGCGCCGACCGCCGCCACCAGAATCGCCATCGGATGTGCGTCACGGCGGAACCCCCGGAAAAAGAAGTGCATCTGCTCGTGAACCATCGTGTGGTTCTTCACCGAGGCCACGAATTCGTCTTTCTGCTGCTGCGTGGGCAACTCGCCTTTGAGCAGCAGGTAGCAGCTCTCCAGGAAGTCGGCGTTCTGCGCGAGATTGTCGATCGGGTAGCCGCGATAGAGCAGCTCGCCCTTGTCGCCGTCGATATAGGTGATCGCCGAGTTGCACGACGCCGTGGACATGAAGCCCGGGTCATACGTGAACATGCCGGTCTGGCCGTACAGCTTGCGGATGTCGATCACGTCCGGGCCCATGGCGCCCTTGTAGACCGGCAGCTGAACGCCTTCAGCGAGGCCGGGGATCGTGAGCGTGGCGTGTGTCTTCGAATCGATCATTTGATGTCCTTGAATTGCTGTCACTTCGCAACAGGACGCAGCCGCCGGGTTTCCATTCGTCCGGGCCGGCATGGCTGCGACCGCTCGCCGCATTCTACGGGGCGGCGCAGCATCGATTGATAGCGCAGCCAGCAACAATCCCTCTTCGAGCCAGCAACATTGCGAAGCTTGCGGCTTCCTTAACGTCGATTCCTGCAACAATATTTTGCTCTTGCGATGCAGCATGCGACACCTCACCTCTGCGATACTGCTTGACATGCAAGGGTTTTCCATTACTTGCATTTTGTAATCCAGTCCGCGTTCACTAGCGGGCTTTTTCACCGCCACACGCGCTTAAAGCAAAACGTAAGGAAGCAACAGATGAACATCTCGGTCGACACCCTGTTCGCAGAAGACGAACAAGCCGCGGGCGCCGTCGTCACGGCACTCAATCACCAGGACATCGTGGTCGCACTCTCGGCGGCGCTCGCCAACGAACGCGTTGCCGTGCTGCACATGCTGTATCCGCGCACCGACGCGCGCACGCACCGCAGCCTCGACCACCTCGTGGACGCGCTGCACGGTCACGGCCTGCATCAGGTGGCCCGTCTGGTTTCGCAGGAAGCGCACTATCTCGTGTTCAAGGACCCCGTGAAGGCATGGAAGGCCTTCCACGAAATCCGCAACGATTCGCTCGCGATCGGCGTGCATCTCTACTACACCGGCCTCGTGGGCGAAGCTGCCGAGCACAAGCTCGACGCCCACGCGCACGGCCGCGAATAAGCGGAAGTCGTTAGGATTACGACATTTCACGCGGTAAAGGAAAAGGAAGGGCGAACGCCCTTCCTGCTTCAGCGCCCGTGGCCGCTCACGAACCGATCGATCAATTCGTTGAAGGCCGCAGGCCGCGCCAGATTCATCCCATGTGACGCGCCCGCCACGCTGGCACGGCGCGCGTCGGGCAACCACGCTTCGAGCGCGGCCACGGCCCGGTGAAACACCTCGGGACTCAACTCGCCATCGATCAGCAGCACCGGGCATTGCAACCCGGCCGCGTCCTCGCGCGTGTAGGCAGGCAGCGGGTCCTGAAACTGCGCCCCGAGCGTGTGCGCGTTATCGGTGGCCATGCGGCGGAACGCGTGCGTGCTCTTCGCCCAGAAGCCGGGACGGCTCACCGAATCGACGAACAACGCCAGCCCCGCATCCACCTGCCCCGACTCGATCAGCGTCACCGCACGCGCGCGCAGTGCGTTGACAGTCTCCGGCAGCGTGGCGAGCGTCTGGCCCGGCTGCTGCACCGGCCCGCCCGGGTCGGCGAGCGTGAGCGTGCGCACCTGGCGCGGATGGCGCCGCGCGAACTGGAACGAGACACTGCCGCCGCGCGAATGGCCGATCACGTGCGCCGGGCCCGCGCCCAGGGCATCGACGAACGCAGCCAGTTCGTCCGCATGGCTGCGCCAGCTGAAGGGCTGCCCGCGCGCCAGGTCGCCGGCAGGCCAGTAGTGCGTGAGACTCACCGAAACGCAGCGATACTGCTGCGCGAGCCCCGCAAGCTGCGGCTGCCAGTAGCGGTAGTCGCAAAGCGAGCCGTGCACGAAGAGAAGGAGTTCGCCCTCGCCGCGTTCGACATAGGGCATGGGCAGGCCGCCGGGCAGTTCAATGAACGTACCGGGGGCCGGAAAAGCGGCTGGATTCACGGCTGGACGATGTGGAAACAACAGGACAGCGGCGCATGACAACGGACGACGCCCTACGGGCAGTCCATCGCGGCGCACGCCGGCAAAGTGGCGTATTGTCCCACGCCCGCGCTGCGAACATGCGGCGCGCCGGCGTGCTTCCTCGCCTGCCCGCCAGTGTCTTTATCCGGGCCGTCGCGCGGCCGCTTACTCGACCATTTCGAAAGCGTGCTCGCTCATGAGCGACGCCGCCGCGCCCGCGCCGCGCACCGCGCAGGTGAGCGGCTCGTCGGCCACGCGCACGGCCACGCCAAGCTCCGCGGCCAGGCACTGGTCGAGCCGGCCGAGCAGCGAGCCGCCGCCCGTCAGCACGATGCCGCTGTCGGCGATATCGGTGACGAGCTCGGCGGGCGCCGTCTCGATCACCTGCCGCACCACGCTTATCACCTCGCGCAACGGTGCGGCCAGTGCGTCGACCACGTCGTGGCTCGTGATCTCGATGGTGCGCGGCAGACCGTCTTCCATGCTGCGCCCGGTCGCGCGCATGCGTTCGATGGGTTCGCCGTAAAGCGCACAGCCAATCGTCTTCTTCACATGCTCGGCGGTCTGATCGCCGAGCACGACGCCGTAGAGCGCGCGCACGTGATCGACGATGGCGCGGTCGAACTGGTCGCCGCCCACGCGCACCGAGCCGCTGCACGCCACGCCGCCCAGCGCGACGATGCCCACCTCCGTCGTGCCGCCGCCGATGTCCACGACCATCGAGCCCGTCGCCGCATGCACGGGCAGGCCCGCACCCAGCGCCGAAGCCAGCGACTCGCCGATCAGGTTCACGCTCGCCGCCCCGGCCGCGAAGGCCGCCTCGCGAATGGCGCGGCGCTCGACACGGGTCGCGCCGGCCGGCACGCACACCGTGAACGCCGCGCGCCGCCCGAGCAGGCGGCGCGGCTGCGCCATCGCCACGAAGCGGCGCATCATGTGCTCGGCGGCGGAAAAGTCGGCGATCACGCCGTGCGAAAGCGGGCGCACCGTCTCGAGATTGGCCGGCGTGCGGCCGAGCAGATCTTTCGCTTCGCGGCCCACGGCGGCGACCGTCGTCTCGCTCGCGCCGACCCGGCGCTCGAAGCAGACCACGGAGGGCTGGTTCAGCACGATGCCTTTGTCGGCGGTATAGATCAGCGTGTTGGCCGTGCCAAGATCGAGCGCCACGTCCTGGCGGAACAGCCTTTTGGATAAGAAGGTATGCGGCTTGGCTCGGGCCATGTTGGTCTAGTGTTCGGTTTTTTTAGCGACCCGGCAGGCGAAGCGCCGCCGGATGGCATCCCCGATGGCGGCCTCGTCAGGCTGCGCGAACTAGCCGCGCGCCGGGCGGAACGGGCCTACGCGGCCCATAGGGTCGCGGCGACTCCCCGTATTAACGGCCGCAATCGGCGCGAACTTTAGCCGCGCCAAAAATAACTGGATAGATTAACCGGCAAAAATGGCCGCAATAAGACACTCGCGCACGCAGGCGATACCCCATTTGTACCGATTTGCGCCGATTAGCGGGGTCTGACCTCGTGCCGACCGTCCTTCGGCTAGTCGCGGGCGAGCGCGCGAACCAGCGCGTCGCGCCCGAGCATGACGCCCTGCGGCGTGATCGTATGGCCGACGCCCGGCAGCGCGAAGGCGGTGACCGCAAAGCCGGCGTCACTGAATGCCGCGGCCGCGCGCTCGAGTTCGCTGGCCGGAATCACTTCGTCGTCCTCGCCGTGCACGAGCGTGAGCACCGTGCGGCTCTTCGCGACCACGGGCGTGACGAGGCGCCCCGCGTAGGCGACCACGGCCGCCGCGCCCGAGGCCTGCGTGGCCGCGTGAAAGAGCGACATGATGGAGCCTTGCGAGAAGCCCACCAGCGCGAGCGCGTCGTGGCCGAGCCCCCAGTGGGCGAGTTCGGCGTCGAGCCGGCGCTCGAACACCTGCGAGGCGGCAACCACGCGCGCCTCGCGATTGTTCTCGTTGATGTCGCGCAGACTGAACCACTGGCGGCCGCCAAAGCCGCCGTCGAACGGCTCGCTGCCGTCGAGCGACGCGAACGCGACACCCGGCAACGCGTCGCGCCACACATCGGCGAGCGGCGTCAGGTCCCGGGCGTTGCTGCCCACGCCGTGCAGCAACACGACGAGTGCGCGCGCGGCGCCTGCGGCGGGCGCAAGGCGCCAGCCTCCTTCGAATGCTTCCCAGCTCATGGTCAGGTCTCCCCTCGAGGGCGTAATCGAATTGCGAGCATTGTGTGTCCAGCGCGCGCATTTTGCGCGGCGTGCGGCAGGCGCAAGGATACGCGCGCCGCGCGCCGCGTGTATGAAAGACTCCATTTCCTGGCGTTACGTAAAGCCGCAGCACCGAACGCGACAGCCGGTCCGAACCCCCGATGCCCCTGCGGAGCATGGGGATGCTCCCCGGCGCTCGTTTCGCCGCTGACGATCACAGGTATCCTGTGCCGAAAACCGGATTCGCGGAGAACAAGCTTGAGCCAGCCCGTAGCATCATCCCCGCCGCCCGCGCCACCGCCGCCGCTCGAAGGCGGCAGACTGATCCTCGCGACCATCGCCGTGGCGCTCGCGACCTTCATGAACGTGCTCGACACGTCGATCGCCAACGTCGCCATTCCGACCATCTCCGGCGACCTCGGCGTTTCCGTGGATGAAGGCACCTGGGTCATCACCGTGTTCGCGGCGGCCAACGCCGTCTCCATTCCGCTCACCGGCTGGCTCACGCAGCGCTTCGGGCAGGTGCGCCTCTTCGTCACCTCGATCCTTTCGTTCGTGCTCGCCTCGTGGTTCTGCGGCATCGCGCCGAACCTGCCTTTCCTGCTCGTCGCGCGCGTGCTGCAAGGCGCCGTGGCCGGGCCGCTCATTCCGCTCTCGCAGGCCATCCTGCTCGGCTCCTGGCCGAAGGACAAATCGGCCACCGCGCTCGCCTTCTGGGCGATGACGACGACCGTCGGGCCGATCGCGGGGCCTGCGCTCGGCGGCTGGATCACCGACAGCTACAACTGGGCGTGGATCTTCTACATCAACATACCGGTGGGCTTCTTCGCGGCCTTCGTGACGTGGTCGATCTACCGGCATCGCGAATCGGCCACGCGCAAGCCGCCCATCGACGTGGTGGGGCTCGGCCTGCTGGTTGCCTGGGTCGCCTCGCTGCAGATCATGCTCGACAAGGGCAAGGACCTCGACTGGTTCAACTCGCCCGTGATCGTCACGCTCGGCATCGTCGCGCTCATCAGCTTCGCGTTCTTTCTGGTGTGGGAGCTGACCGAGGAGCATCCGATCGTCGATTTGCGGCTGTTCGGGCAGCGCAACTTCCTGGGCGGGACGATCGCGATTTCGGTGGCGTATGGGGTGTTCTTCGGCAATCTCGTACTGCTGCCGCAGTGGATGCAGGTGTACCTCAATTACCGCTCGGTGGATGCGGGCCTCGTCACCGCCCCGCTCGGCATCTTCGCGCTGCTGCTCTCGCCCGTGGTGGGCCGGCTGCTGCCGCGCTCGGACGCGCGCATCATCGCGACGATCGCGTTCGTGCTGTTCGCGGTGGTGTTCTACATGCGATCGAAGTACGTGATCGAGATCGACACCTTCCACCTCGTGCTGCCCACGCTGCTGCAAGGCATCCCGATGGCGCTCTTCTTCGTGCCGCTCACGGCGATCATTCTGGCGGGGCAGCCGCCGGGCCGCGTGCCGGCGGCGGCCGGAATGCGCTGCGGCGGCTGGCCCGCGAGAATGATCGCGGTGAGCGGCACGAAGAACATCGCCATCGGAATGCCTTGCAGCAGCGTGGGCAGCACGAGGTGATACGTAT
>DATBXG010000728.1:0-2622 GCA_036514415.1 Paraburkholderia sp. | reverse complement strand
CGAGGTTGTATTCCGTGCGCACCTGTTCCAGCACACGCGCGACGCTCGCCTCGAAACCCGCCGCGTTGTGGAAGTGCTGCATCGTCCAGTTGCAGCCGCTGCGATCGGGCGCCTGCAACTGCGGACGCGGCACGCCGATCTTCACGCCATCGTCGACCACCTCCTGCAGCCGGTGAATGCGCCGGTGCACTTCTTCCTGCAGCCGTGAAGCATTGAGCGTCTTGCGCAGCATGGCGAACCTCCTTTCCTTTGCTCGTTCACCCGCGCGAGTCTAGCGCAACGCTTCGCGCACGTCGCCAGGTCACCCGCTCGCCGACAGGCTCTTATGCGCCACCGCGCGAGGCACGATCAGTACGATGACCCGACGAGCGCCGAATCACGGCGACGGCCTCCGTTCCACGGTGGCGGCGTTGTCCTCCGGTGCGGCGGCGGTGCCGCTCTGGTCCGCCGGCTCTGCGGGTTGAGCTTGTCCGGGCGCTTGCGACGCGCCCTTCGCGACGCCCGCGCGTGCTCTGGCGATGCGCTCGTGAATCGCCTGCGCCTCGGCCTCGCCCGGCACGATGTCCGGATGCGCGCGCGGCACCGCGAGCTTCCACGCAACGTCCAGCTCGCGCCGGATCGAATCGTAGATCTCCTTTGAAATGGAACGGTCTTCGTACATGGCCTCCACACGCTCGCGCCCTTCGCGCAGCGCGTAGAGCAGCAGCATGCGCCGCTCGAGCACGTCGGCGGAACGGCCAAAACACTGGCGCACTTGCGCGAGCCCGCGCTCCGCCTTCTCGATGCGCGACTTGAGTATCGTCTTGAGGAGCGTCGCGAGGCGCTCCCCGAGCAGCGGCGTGAGACTGCGGTCGTTGAAGACGATCAGCTGGTGCAGCACCACGCGGCGACACATCAGGAGTTCGAAGCGATCGGCGAGCGCGTCGCCGTAGGGCTGGCGAATGCGCAACCACCGGTACACGAAGCGCGCAACGCGCATCTCCGGCGTATCCGCGAGGATTTTCGCGGCGGCGCGCTGATAGCCGATGCGCCCGCCCGCGCGCGCCTCTTCGATCATGGCGTCGGTGTTGCGCATCATCGCGTCGAGATTGCGGATCGTGATGATCCCGCTGCCGTATTGCGGAATCAGGTCGCGCTCCTTGGCCGCGAGCGTGACGAGACCGATGACGAGGCGCTCGCGGTCGGAGAGCGCGGCTTCGATATCGAAGGCGGTCGCGCCGATGTCGATGCTGCTCCGGTACGTAGCGCAGGCCTGGTCGGCGATCGCATCGGGGATGTGAAAGGTCCGCGCCGCCATATGCACGCGCTCGGACACGCCGATCGATGAAAGCTGCACGGCCTTCTGCTGCAGCGCCTGCTCCTGAGGCGAGAGCAGATCGAGGTGCAGCCGCCGGATCAGCAGTTTGAGCGAGGTGCCGTTGACGATCAGGCTTACGAGCACGAAACCCGTGGCGAGAATCGCGACGAAGCGGCGCGTGGACTCCGGCAGCGCCGTGTCCTGCGCGAGGCCGAGTGCGAGCACGAGTGTCACCGCGCCGCGCAACCCGCCCCACGCGATCACGAGCTTGTAGGCCACGCTCACCGGCTCCGTGAGCCGCAGGCGGCTCAGCAGCGGCAGCATGCCGAACACCACGACGAGCCGCGCGGCGAGCGCCGCGACCACCACCACGGCGAGCGCGAAGAGATCGATCCAGCGCGCGTCGCGCAGCGTGGCAGGAATCTGCATGGCGGCGAGCAGGAAGATGGCCGCGCCCGCCATGGCCGCGATCTGTTCCCAGATCAGTTGCAGATGCTTCCAGTTGACGGGCGAGAGGCGCGTGCGCCCCAGCCCGCTGATGACGAGCCCGGCCGCCACCACGGCCACCACGCCCGAAACGTGCAAGGTTTGGTCCGCGAACAGATAGAGCGGATACGGCAGCGCAAAACTCAGCGAAACCTCGGCCTTGCCCTCGCCGCCCAGCCACGGAAAAAGCCACGCGAACACGCGCCCGGCCACCGCGCCGACGAGCAGGCCGCCGCCCAGCGCGATACCGAGCGAGCGTAGCGCGGCCGTTGCCGAAACATTGGCGGCGTCGCCCGTGATTGCCGCGATCAGCACGCTCGCTATCGCAATGGCAGCGGCGTCGTTGAGCAGGCTCTCGCCTTCCACGAGGCGCACGAGCCGCTCGGGCGCGCCGACTGCGCGGAACACGGCGAGCACGGCGGAAGGATCGGTCGTCGCGATCATCGCGCCGAGCAGGAGGCCATCGGCGAGCGGCCCGAGGCCCGTGAGCCGGACCGCGCCGCCCACCACGCCGGTCGCCACGAACACGGCCACCACGGCAAGCAACAGGATGGGCGCGGCGTCGCCCAGCATCTCGCGCACGTTCACGCTGAGCGCGGCCTGAAAGAGCAGCGGCGGCAGGAAGATCCACAAGTACGCTTCGGGCGGCAGCCGCGGCGCGAGCGCCGGCATCACCAGGTTCGCGGCGAGGGTGGGCCAGGCCTCGCCGCTCAAGAGGTAGATGCCGCCCAGCGTGAACCCCCACGCCGCAAGCAACACCGACTCGGAGACGGACCAGCGCAGGCTCGCCGCCTGGACCAGGGCGATGCTCGCCAGCAAAAAGCCGCTGAGAAGAAGGA
>DATBXG010000727.1:0-2692 GCA_036514415.1 Paraburkholderia sp. | reverse complement strand
ACCTGGCCGGCCGCGCCTGGCCGGCCACGCCTAGCCGGCCGCGCCCACAGTCATTCCATCATCAGAATCTGTCACCGGAGCGCCTATGAAGATCACCATTGTCGGTACCGGCTACGTCGGCCTTGTCACCGGTGCGTGTCTTGCCGAAATCGGCCACGACGTGTTTTGCCTCGATGTCGATCCGCGCAAGATCGATATCCTGAATGGCGGCGGCGTCCCGATTCACGAGCCGGGCCTGCTCGAACTCATCGCGCGCAACCGCGCGGCCGGGCGCATTACCTTTTCCACCGACATCGCGGCGAGCGTTGAGCACGGTGAGGTGCAGTTCATCGCCGTGGGCACACCGCCTGACGAAGACGGCTCGGCCGATCTCCAGTACGTGCTCGAGGCGGCGCGCAGCATCGGCCGCCACATGAACGGCTTCAAGGTGGTCGTCGACAAGTCGACGGTGCCGGTCGGCACGGCGCAGCGCGTGCACGGCGTGCTGGCCGAAGAGCTGGCGAAGCGCGGCCTCGCGCATAGCGTCGATCACCGCTTCTCGGTTGTCTCGAACCCCGAGTTCCTGAAAGAGGGCGCGGCCGTGGACGATTTCATGCGTCCGGACCGCATCATCATCGGCCTCGACGAGGACGAGAACGGCACCGCCGCGCGCGAGAAGATGAAGCGTCTCTACGCGCCGTTCAACCGCAATCACGAACGCACGATCTACATGGACGTGCGCTCCGCCGAATTTACGAAGTACGCGGCCAACGCCATGCTCGCCACGCGCATCTCGTTCATGAACGAGATGGCGAATCTCGCCGACCGCGTGGGCGCCGACATCGAGTCGGTGCGCCGCGGCATCGGCTCCGATCCGCGCATCGGCTATCACTTTCTCTATGCAGGCTGCGGCTATGGCGGCTCGTGCTTCCCGAAGGACGTGCAGGCGCTGATCCGTACGGCCGCGGAGTCGGGCCAGAATCTGCGCGTGCTCGAAGCCGTCGAAGAGGTCAATCACGGCCAGAAGGAAGTGCTCGTGAAGAAGATTGCCAGGGTGTGCGGCGATGACCTCACCGGCAAGCACTTCGCCGTGTGGGGCCTCGCGTTCAAGCCGAACACCGATGACATGCGCGAAGCGCCGAGCCGCCGCCTGATCGCCGACCTGCTGGCGCGCGGCGCCACGGTGGCGGCGTGGGACCCGGTCGCGGCCGAGGAGGCGCAGCGCGTATTCGCGCTCGATCTCGCGCACGCGCCGGAGCAGCACGCGCGTCTTACGTTCGCGGCGAGCCAGGACGACGCGCTCACGGGCGCGGACGCGCTCGTGATCGTCACCGAATGGACCGCCTTCAAGGCGCCCGATTTCGCGCATTTGAAGAAGGTGCTCAAGGCACCGCGTATCTTCGACGGACGCAACCTCTACGAGCCCGACACGATGGCGGAGCTCGGCATTGACTATCACTCGATTGGGCGGCCCCATGTCAATCTCGCAAACTCCGCAGCCTGAAGCCGCACCCGTCGCCGCGCTCGCTACCGCTATCGCGCCCGAAGTGCGCGTCGTGCCGCGCGAAAAGCTCGCGACCTCGCGCGTGCTGGTGGTGGGCGACGTCATGCTCGACCGCTACTGGTTCGGCGACGTCAACCGCATCTCGCCGGAAGCGCCGGTGCCGGTCGTGCATGTGCAGCGCAAGGAAGATCGCCTGGGCGGTGCCGCGAACGTCGCGCGCAACGCGGCTGCACTCGGCGCTCATGCGGGCCTTCTGTGCGTGGTGGGACACGACGAACCCGGCGAGCGCATCGTCGAGCTGCTCGACGAAAGCAACGTGAACGCGTATCTCGAGCGCGATCCCGCGTTGCCGACCACCATCAAGCTGCGCGTGCTGTCGCGCCAGCAACAGCTGTTGCGCGTGGACTTCGAAAACACGCCCGCGCACGAGATCCTGCTTGCCGGCCTCGCGCGTTTCGACGCGCTGCTGCCCACGCACGACGTGATTCTGCTCTCCGACTACGCGAAGGGCGGCCTCACGCACGTCACGCAGATGATCGCGAAGGCGCGCGCCGCGGGCAAAGCGGTGCTCGTCGACCCCAAGGGCGACGACTGGGAGCGCTATCGCGGCGCGAGCCTCATCACGCCGAACCGCGCGGAGCTGCGCGAAGTGGTGGGCAAGTGGAAGTCCGAGGAGGACCTGCACGCGCGCGTGGCGAAGCTGCGCCGCGAACTGCAGTTCGACGCGCTGCTGCTCACGCGTTCGGAAGAGGGTATGACGCTCTTTTCCGACGACGGCGTGATGCACGCGGCGGCTGACGCGCGCGAAGTGTATGATGTCTCGGGCGCCGGCGACACGGTGATCGCGACCGTCGCGGTCATGCTGGGCGCGGGCCTGCCGCTCGTCGAGGGCGTCGCGCTCGCCAATCGCGCGGCCGGCATCGTGGTCGGCAAGCTGGGTACGGCCACCGTCGACTACGACGAACTCTTTCAATAACGTTCAAGGCACAGCGCGCAGCGCTCGCACCCCGGCCGGGATTACCGGAGCGTTTTTCCGGCGGGGTATCAACTTCGCGTGAACCTCGTCATCGCAGACCTATCATGACCCTCATCGTCACCGGCGCGGCCGGCTTCATCGGCAGCAACCTCGTCAAGGCGCTGAACGAACGCGGCGAAGACCGCATCATCGCCGTGGACAACCTCACCCGCGCGGACAAGTTCAGGAATCTC
>DATBXG010000726.1:0-4407 GCA_036514415.1 Paraburkholderia sp. | reverse complement strand
CGGCACGAAACGCCGCCAGCCACTCGGGGTTGTTCACACCAGCGAGCCCGCAGCCAAGCACGCATTGCGACCAGTCGAACGCAAGGCCCGCTTGGGCAAACGCAGCGCGGCAGCCTTCCTCGATCGACTGCCAGGCGCGTTCGATTCCGAGCCCGAGACCCGAGGGGCCCGCAGCCGCGCGCGCCAGTTCGATACCGCTCGCGTCGCCAAGCGCGACGCGTGTGCCCGTGCCGCCGCCGTCCACGCCGATCAACCAGGTGTATTTCTGCATGATGTCTGCCGCGCTTGGCGCCTCTTCGAATCCGGTTCGAAAGCCGGAATTGATGTCGTGCCGCAGAGACTAACGGCTTCCCTGTGTTCGCACAATCGGCCATCTGGCCAGGGTGGCGGCGCGGCCCCGTTCCGCTATGCTTGCGTGGCCTGAGTGACGTCCCGCAAGGAGAATTGATCGTGGAACACCGCTGCAACTGGGTATCGGCTGGCGCGTCGCCGCAGTATGTGCAATACCACGACGAGGAGTGGGGCGTGCCATCGCGGGACGACCAGCATCTGTTCGAAATGCTCGTGCTCGAAGGCGCACAGGCTGGACTTTCATGGTCCACGATACTCAACAAACGCGAAGGCTACCGCCGCGCTTTCGCCAGTTTCGATATCGCCAGGGTCGCGCGCTTCACGCCCAGGCACGTCGAAACGCTCGTACAGGATGCCTCGATCGTGCGCAACCGCGCCAAGATCGAGGCCGCGATCGTGAACGCGCGCGCCGTGCAGCAGATCCAGGCCGAGCACGGCTCGCTCGCAACCTTCGTCTGGTCGTTCGTGAACGACACGCCCATCCAGAACGACTGGGCGTCGTATCGCGATGCGCCGGCCTCCACCGAAATCTCGGACGCCCTCAGCAAGGCGCTCAAGAAGTACGGCTGCAAATTCGTTGGCACGACGATCTGTTATGCGTTCATGCAGGCCGTCGGCATGGTCAACGACCACGAGCGCGACTGCATGTGCCGCGCCGCTTGCGCCGCGCAAGGCAAGAAGAAGCGGCGCGCCTGAGCGTTGCGAACAGCGTGCGCGGCGCGGGCGGGGTCAATTTCTCATCGCTACCGTGCGCCGCCCAACGGTTTTCCTGCGGCGTGCCGTTATAACGAAAAGTGAA
Source organism: Paraburkholderia sp. (assembly GCA_036514415.1). Taxonomy (GTDB): domain Bacteria; phylum Pseudomonadota; class Gammaproteobacteria; order Burkholderiales; family Burkholderiaceae; genus Paraburkholderia. The sequence goes on along the minus strand of DATBXG010000726.1, from coordinate 3,257 downwards.
TGCAGGCGTGTCAGGGGAATGGGTAGTGATGCCAGCTGGAAGGCCGGCGGCGCCGCATTAGAAGGGAATCAACCTGTGCCCGGCTCCTGGGCAACAGGGGGCTGAAATGAAAAACGTCCACTTCCTGAGTCATCAGGAAATCTTCGACCGCGCGGTGGCCCATCTCTTTGGCCAGGGGCGCGCGGCGCTCCTGCCGCGCGGGGGCGGTGCATACCGGGGCGGCGGCTGCGGCGGCGGTAACGGCAGCGCGCATAGCTACGGCGGGTGCCCGGTTGGCAGCTTCATCCGGCCACGCGACTATATGAGCGCCATGGAAGGGATTCCCGTGCGCTTCATCGGCCGCGAGACGAACGACGTTCCGCTCTATATGGACGTCGGTGTCGCCGCATTGAAAAAGGCGCTGCTGCGCGCCCATATCAACATCTACGATCCCGCCACAGTCGATCTGCTGAGCTGCCTGCAGAACGTCCACGACGTTTTTGGCGTGTGGGAGTGGCGGGAGCGTTTGCGCTCGATTGCCGCGCAGTTCGGTTTGTCGCCTGAACGCCTGAAAGACGCCGCGTGATCTCACCCTCTGGCGCTCGCCGCGGCCCGAGGGACGCAAAAACGACGCAAAAACGACGCACAAGCGACGCACAAGCGCAAACGGCGGCGCAGCTTCTTGCGAAGCATGCGCCGCCGTCTGGCGGAACACCGAAAAGCGAAAAAGCTTAGTGGAGCTTCTTCGGCAGCATCTGGCTGCGCAGGCGCTTGTGCAGACGCTTCACAGCAGCTGCCTTCTTGCGCTTGCGAACAGCCGTCGGCTTTTCGTAAGCTTGACGCTCACGCAGCTCGGCGATCAGGCCGTTCTTTTCGATTGCACGGCGGAAGCGGCGAATCGCCACTTCGAACGGCTCGTTTTCCTTCAGAAGAATCGTCGTCATGTATTTCCTAACTCAAATCGCTTAATACGGTTCAAAGGCGCGAGCGTGGAAACCGCTCGCGCGCCGGCCCTCCGGTCGTTCGCCACGCTGGGGCTGAACGAGAGGCAAGGCGGCCACGGAGGCCGGAAAAGAGAAGTAGGGGGTTCACAGCGGAACGCGATCAGGTTGACCTTGCTGCAACACACCTGACCGCCGGTTTGCGGCCGCCAACAGTAACGAACACGGCAACAAAACAGGCAAAGATCTCAATTCACTCTCAATGATATCAGGAAAAGGTCCGCCAGGCCACGCTTTCTTGATTCTACTCAGTGACTTGCGCGGCGGGCCGCGGCCTGCGCATCCGCCTTGTCGCTTAGGACACCTGGATGAATCCCGGTTTTGCGCCGATTCGCGCAGGTTCGCGCTCAGGCGCTCGCGTCGTTCAGCGCCTGAATGTCGGCCGGATCGAGCTTCAGCCGCACCGCCGCCGCGAGGCTCTCCAGCTGGTCGAGCGAGGTCGCGCTTGCGATCGGCGCGGTGATGCTCGGGCGCGCGATCAGCCAGGCGAGCGCCACCGCCGCGAGCGAACTGCCGTGGCGTTCGGCCACGTAGTCGAGCGCCGCGAGAATGCGAATGCCGCGATGATCGAGATACTTCTCCACGCGCGAGCCGCGCGCGCTTTTCGCGAGATCCTCGCGCGAACGGTACTTGCCCGAGAGAAAGCCACTCGCGAGGCTGTAATAGGGCACGACCGCGAGTTTCTGGGCCATGGCCACCGGTTCGATATCGGCCTCGTAGGGAGCACGGTCGTACAGGTTGTATTCGGGCTGGATGATCTGATACGCGGGCAGCCCCGACTGCTTCGCAACCGCCAGCGCCTCTTCGATGCGCGCGCCCGTGTAGTTCGACGCGCCGATCACCCGCACCTTGCCGGCCTCGATCAGGCGCTGGTACGCGCCGAGCGTCTCCTCGAGCGGCACCTTCTGGTCGTCCTCGTGCGAGAAGTAGACGTCGATGTAATCGGTCTGCAGGCGACGCAGCGAATCTTCCACGGCGGCCGTGATGTTCGCGGCGGAGAGGCCGGGACGGCGCGAGTCCTTCGCGACCTTCGTCGCGATCACCACCTTGTCGCGTTTGCCGCTCTTGGCGATCCACTTGCCGATGATCGTCTCCGATTCGCCACCCTGGTTGCCGGGCACCCAGGCGGAGTAGACATCGGCGGTGTCGATGAAGTCGAGGCCGGCGTCGGTAAAGGCGTCGAGGATCGAGAACGAGGTGGCCTCATCGGCCGTCCAGCCGAAGACGTTGCCGCCAAACATGAGCGGGGCGACCTGCAATGACGAAGTGCCGATCCTGCGTAGTTCCATGGGGCCTCCAGAAAATGGGCGAACGGGGAACCGTTGAGGATACGCCGCCCCGCGCCGGGATGCAGCGAGCCAGGGCGCGCCGCCGAGGGCACGCCGCCGAGAGGGCGCACCGCCGAGAGGGCGCGCCGCTAAACCGCGGGCGCGCGCTGCCGTAAACACGCTTGCAAACGGCATTACGCAGTCGTAGGTGCAGGAAAGGCGGGAAGCACGCAGCGGCGCAACAGGACTTTTCATGCGCCGCGCAAATGAGGTCTCGATAGTTTGTGCTTCCCCTCAAGTTTTTTTTACCCACGCCGACAACCTTCACTGAGGCGGCCAGCAATGAACGATTGCTTCCGCCGCGGCCATAGTGGCTTGTAACGGGCTTCCAGCCCGCTTAGGAGAATTTCCATGCTCGGAATCAACAGCAACATCAACTCGCTCGTCGCGCAACAGAACCTGACGGGCTCGGGTAGCGCGCTGTCGCAAGCGATCACGCGTCTGTCGTCGGGTAAGCGCATCAACAGCGCAGCTGACGATGCAGCAGGCCTCGCGATCTCGAACATCATGCAGACCCAGATCAACGGTCTGAACCAGGGCGTGTCGAACTCGAATGATGGCGTCTCGCTGGTCCAGACGGCATCGAGCGGTCTCTCGTCGCTGACGAGCAGCCTGCAGCGTATCCGCCAGCTGGCCACGCAAGCGGCCAACGGCTCGATGACCTCCGACGACCGCGCAGCACTGCAGCAGGAAGTCAACCAGCAAGTTTCGGAAATCAACCGTATCGCGTCGCAAACGACGTACAACGGCATGAACGTGCTGAACGGCTCGCTCGGTAACGTGTCGTTCCAGGTCGGCGCGAACGTCGGCCAGACGATCAGCCTGAGCCTCAACCAGAACATGTCGGCTGCATCGATCGGCAGCGGCGTGCCGCAAGCTGGCCAGACGCTTGGCACGTTCACCGGCCTGAGCCTGACGTCGGCTGGCGCAACGGCTGCAGCATCGGCTG